>CAVBJB010000285.1:0-3003 GCA_963595625.1 Lachnospiraceae bacterium
TATTTATATCTTGATTCGATAAAATAGATACTACGTTAGGTTTTAAGTTTTCTAAAATCATATGTAAGTTATTTCAAATCAAATTTACAGTTAAGTTTACTATTTAATTTAATTTAAATGTTAAAATATTCATGAAATCTTTACTTAAACAATATAAACCTTTTTTCTTTTTTCTTGGAAGATTTTTGTTCGTCTACTCCATACTTCTGTTATTTTATAAAATATTTTTAAGTAGTTTTGATGCTAAAGCTTTAGAAACAGATAGTATAACTGTTGCTGTTGCTGAACAAGCCAATGGTTTAATGAATTTTTTTGGATACAACTCTACAGTAAAGCCTAGTTTAACGGAGGCTTGCATGAATTTGTTTTACGGACCTAATGATTATTATGTTAGAGTTATTGAAGGTTGTAATGCAGTTAGCGTGATGATTTTGTTTGCTGCATTTTGTTTTGCCTTTTCAGCTTATTTCTGGAGAACTTTACTATACGTAATTATTGGATTTATACTAATCCATTTACTTAATGTAGTACGTATAGCTTTAATATTAGTTTTAATTGTAAAATACCCGCATTGGTTTGATACCTTACATGATATAATTTTTCCATTATTTATTTACGGAGTTGTATTTGTGCTATGGTGCTTGTGGTTAATTAAATTTTCGGGATATGCTAAAAAATATTATAACAAATAATTACGTAAGATTTACGCTATTAGCTATTTGTTTTATTTGTATAATAGGTTTAAGATTATTTCAAACCGATTTGTTTTATGATCCTTTTTTAAAGTTTTTCGAAAATAATTTTCAATCGGCTAATAAACCTGAATACGATTCGTTTCATTTATATTTAAGTTTAAGTTTTAGGTATTTTTTAAACTCCTTTTTATCCATTCTAATCATTTGCTTGTTATTTAAAAAAGGTAACCTTGTAAAATTTCTCGTTGCTTTGTATTTATTTTTATTTCTTTTATTAATAGTTCTACTATTTATATTGTTAGAAGTTTACTTTATAGATTGGCAATTGGTGTTTTATGTTCGTAGATTTTTAATTCAACCGCTGTTATTAATCCTCTTTATTCCTGGTTTTTATTTTCAGGAAATGGTATCCAAAAAATAATTAAATTTGTAATACTTATTTAGTAAACATGAAATCCTTTCAAAAGTTTTTATCTCTGCTGTTTGCGACGCTTATATTTGCGTCTCAATCCGGTATGGCTTTTAACTTGCATTATTGTAAAGGAGTTTTAGCATCTGTTACTTTAGGAGATGCCAAAGAGGTTTGTGTTATGGATGTTAATCCAGATGCTAAAACAAAATCATGTTGTTCTAAAAAAGTTTCTGCTTCCCATAAACAATGTTGTAAAGACGCAAGTATCGATTTAAAAAAAATATCATCAGACGATGTTTTAATAAAATCCTTACATGTAGAACTTTCTCCATTTGTTTTCCCGTATTTGAATATTTTTGAAGGTTTTAATAGAGAATTTTCTTTACAAAATAAATTTCAAAATTTTGCCTCTTTAAATGGTGCTCATGCGCCACCGCTCTATAAACTTTATTGTAAACTTATTTTTTACGCATAATACGATGTAGATCATTGATTTTTAGTTTCAATAATTTACAATATACATTATGCGCAAATTTTTTATACTTATATTTTTTGTTACACAGTGTGCTGTAGCTCAAGATTTGCTTATGGGTAAGGTTATCGACGAAAATAACAATCCTATACAAGCCGCGTCTGTACTTTGGGAAAATACACAAGAAGGTGTGAGTACGGAGGAAACGGGCGAATTTAAACTTCCATTCTTTAATAATTCTAAACTAGTAGTTAGTTATGTGGGATATAAAACACAGGTTTTAACCATAAATTCTACTTTTATTAGAGTAAAACTTTTACCGGAAAATAATTTAAATGAGATTGTTGTAACTACATCTAAACGTGGTTTATCTAAATCCGTTTCCGGTATAGCGAATACAGTTGTAATGTCTAGTCATGAACTGTTAAAAGCAGCTTGTTGTAATTTATCTGAGAGTTTTGAAACCAATCCATCCATTGACGTTAACTTTTCCGATGCTGTTTCTGGTAGCAAACAAATTAAAATGCTAGGTTTAACAAGTCCTTATATTTTAATTGCAGAAGAAAATATTCCATCTGTAAGAGGGGCTTCTCAGGCATATGGACTTTCTTTTACTCCAGGTACTTGGGTTGAAAGTATTCAGGTTACAAAAGGAGCAGGAAGTGTGGTTAACGGTTACGAAAGTATTTCAGGACAAATTAATACAGAGCTTATTAAACCTGCGGCTAATATACCTTATTACTTAAATATTTTTGGGTCTACAGATTCCAGGTTTGAACTAAACTCTCACATCAATCATACATTTTCGGACAAACTAGCTACTACTTTTTTTATTCACGGAAACATGCGTTTATCTAAAAACGATATGAATCACGACGGTTTTTTAGACAATCCTTTGGGTCAACAAATAAACGTTTTAAACAGATGGCAATACACAAATAAAGAAAAAGGTATTGTTAGTTTTTTAAACCTAAGATATATGGACGATCAAAAACAAGCCGGTCAAGTTACCTTTAATCCAAGATTTGATAAAGGAACAACTAACGCTTGGGGATCAGAAATTAACACTCAAAAAGTTGATGTAGCTGGTAAATTAGGATATGTATTCACGGATATGCCTTTCCAATCTATAGGTTTACAAATGGCCTATTCGTACCACAATCAAAATTCGTACTTTGGTTTAAACACGTATAACATCAAACAAAATTCGTTTTACGGGAACTTAATATTTAATTCTATTATTAATAATACCAAAAACAAATTTGCAACAGGAGTTAATTTCACTTCAGACGATTACAACGAATTCTTACAACAAAGTGTTTGGACGGATTGGAGCCGAAGAGACAACTCCGTAGGAGCCTTTTTTGAATATACTTACGATAACCTCGATAATTTTAGTGTAGTACTTGGCGGGAGATTAGATT
>CAVBJB010000286.1:0-2997 GCA_963595625.1 Lachnospiraceae bacterium
CAAGTTGTTACGATCGTGTTTTAGCTTCTCGTCTTGGAGTTAAAGCAGTGGAGAGTTTATTAGAAGGAAAAACGAACCTAATGGTAGGTTTATTAAACGATAAAGTGGAACTGACTCCAATAGAAAAAGCAGTAAAAGGCTTAAGTGGAGTGGATCAAGAATTAATTAAAGTATCAGATATTGTATCTATATAAAACCAATTAAAAAAGAAGTTATGGAAAAAATTAAAATAGGTATTAATGGTTTTGGCCGTATTGGCCGTTTAGTTTTACGAGAGTCTTTTGAGAGAAACGATATACAAGTTGTAGGTATTAACGACTTATTAGAAATAGATCATTTGGTTTATTTATTAAAATACGACTCAGTACACGGAAGATTTAAAGGTACAGTAGAGGCGGGGCCAGATTGTATTTACGTAAACGGAAATAAAATTAGAGTTACGGCTGAAAAAGATCCTAAAAATTTAAAATGGGATGAAATTGGGGCTACTATAATTGCAGATTGTACAGGTATTTTTAAAACCCTAGAAACGGCAAACTACCACATCTTAGCCGGAGCTAAAAAAGTTATTATTTCTTCTCCTTCGGATGATGCGCCAATGTACGTAATGGGAGTTAATGATAAAGAATTAAAATCAGAACATACCATAGTATCAAACGCGTCATGTACTACAAACTGTTTAGCGCCAATGGCTAAAGTTTTAGACGAGCATTTTGGAATTGTTGAAGGCTTAATGACAACCGTACATGCCGTAACAGCCACTCAATTAACAGTTGACGGGCCTTCTAAAAAAGATTTTAGAGGAGGCCGCTCTGCTATGAATAATATCATACCAGCTTCAACCGGTGCAGCTAAAGCTGTAACAAAAGTTTTACCAAATTTAAAAGGAAAACTTACCGGAATGTCTTTACGTGTTCCAACGGTTGATGTTTCTGTGGTTGATTTAACGGTTCGATTAGAAAAAGCTACATCTTACGAAGCAATTATTCAAGCTTTCGAGAAAGAGGCGCAAACCAATTTAAAAGGTATTTTATCAGTAACTAAAGACGATGTTGTGTCTCAAGATTTTGTGTCTGAAACACATACATGTGTAATTGATGCTAATGCAGGAATTGCTTTAAACGAGAATTTCTTTAAAATAATTGGTTGGTATGATAACGAGTACGGTTATTCAGCCAAATTATTAGATCTAGCAGCAGTTTTAGCTACTAAATAAATAATAAAATCCCAATTTATTAATTGGGATTTTTTATTTTTACTCCTCTAAATATAAACTATGAAATTAATTGTTGATAGTGGCTCTACCAAGGCTGACTGGGTTGCTATTTATCCGGATAATACAGAAAGATATTTCTCTACTTTAGGTTTAAACCCTGAAGTTTTACGTGCTGACGAGGTAATTACAAGGCTAGATGCATCTTTAGAAATTCTAGAAATAAAACATCTAGTGACACAGGTTCATTTTTATGGAGCTGGATGCGGTACCGAGCGAATGAAAAACCATTTAAAGCAAATTTTGGAAGAATATTTTGCTAAAGCAGAAATTTCCGTTTTAGAAGATACTTATGCGGCAGCCTATGCTACAACTCCAAAAGGGCAAAAAGCAGTGGTTTGTATTTTAGGAACCGGATCTAACTGCAGTTATTTTGATGGAGAAATGCTGCACCAAAAAATACAATCCTTAGGTTATTTAATTATGGACGATGCTGGAGGTGTACAATTTGGAAGACTTTTGCTTCGCGAATTTTATTACAATCAAATGCCAAGCGATATCGCTAAAGCTTTTGCAGAGATGAATGAGACAGATGCAGATTATATCAAACACAATCTTTACAAAATCCCGAATCCAAACGCTTATTTAGCCCAAATTGCTAAATTTTTGTTCGCTTATAAAGATCATGCATATATCAAGGAATTAATCAATCAAGAAATCAATAGATTTATAAAATATCATATTTTACAATATCCACAAGCCTTACAAGTTCCAATTAACTTTATAGGTTCGTTAGCATTTTATCTGCAAGAGGAAATTAAAGAATTATTAAATCAAAACGGGTTACAATTAGGTACCGTATACCAAAAACCTATTGACGGATTGATTTATTACCACAAAAACTAAAACAAAATGGAAATAGCTATAATTGCCCACGATGGGATGAAGGCGGACATGGTTCAGTTTTTAAACAACAATTTAGAGTTTTTACGTGATCCTAATATAAATTTAATTGCAACGGGAACCACGGGAACTAAAGCAGAAAAATTAGGTTTAAAAATCACCAAATATTTATCTGGGCCAAAAGGCGGGGATGCACAAATTGCCGCACGAGTTGCAGAAGGTAAAACCCAAATGGTGATTTTTTTTAAAGATCCTATGTCTAGCCATCCGCACGAACCAGATATTAATATGCTTATTCGTATTTGCGACGTACATGACGTACCTTTAGCTACAAATGACGCTACTGCTCAGCTTTTATTTGAAGCGATAAGCAATCGATTAAAAAAATAAAAAAAATGCCTAAAACAGCTGTTTTAGGCATTTTTTTATTCTGATATTTTAATCTCAAACATTTTATCCCAGTTTTTACCTGTTACATAAAACGTATTTGTTTTTTTGTTGTAAGCAATTCCGTTTAAAACATCTAAATCCTGATGCTTAGTCACTTTAGTTTTTAAATCCGAAAGATCTAAAACAGCCTCAACAGCACCTGTTTTTGGATCGATTATAATTACAGAGTCCGACGTATATAGATTAGCATAGATTTTACCATTTACGTACTCCATTTCGTTTATGGTCTCAATTTTAGCTTTATCTGTATAAATTTTAATTTCTTTAGTTTTCTTTTTTGTAGCAGGGTCAACAAAATATAATTTTTCGGATCCGTCGCTCATTATTAAAGAAGTTCCGTCGTTAGTTAATCCCCAACCTTGAACTTTTCCAAAATATGAAAAAGTTTCTAAGCGTTCCAATGTATTAACATCATATACGTAGCCTTCAAG
>CAVBJB010000287.1:0-2984 GCA_963595625.1 Lachnospiraceae bacterium
GTATCTAATTTACCTTGCCCCATTAACTCAATCCAGCTGTTTGGCATTTCTCCACTTGCTAAAGCATTATAAATTTCAGCTTTATCAATACCGTTAAAAACTAAAAAGTCTAATACGCTGTGAAACTGAAAATAATTTACTCCCATTTGTATAGCAAAAGCACCTAATCCGCAAGAGATATAAAAAAACAAGAATTTTTTAGACCCCCATAGATTTTCTAAAACAGCTCCAAAACTATACAATCCAAACATATTAAAAAGAATATGTCCAAAATCGGCATGCATAAACATATGCGTTAAAGGCTGCCATAATTTAAAATTTGGATTTTCTATATAATACGTACTTAAATACGTATACGCATCTGGAACAAATTGGCTACCAAAAAATAGCAAAAAATTTATTATTAATAACTGCTTTACAGTATCTGTTATTGGCATCATAATTAAAATCTTTTATCTAACTCATTACCATCAATAGTAATAAAGGTAGGTTGATTAAACGGTGTTGTGTTTGGGTCCTTACAAGCAAATAAACCATTAACTAAATTTTCTTGCTCCATTACATTAAGTACAGTTCCAGATTTTATACCCATACTTTTAGCCATAGATTTTGCAATACGATCGGCCTGACTAAAACTATTTTCAGAATGAAATCCTCCTTGTAAATCTAAAAGTAACAGCTCAATAATCTTTGCGACTTCACTTTCATTAACATTTACCGGAATGCCTGTAATTAAAATATTATCGGGATTAATTTGTTCAAAAATAAACCCAATATTCTCTAAAGCCCCTTTAAGCTCACGGATCATCATCATTTCCTGAATAGAATAATACAACTGTAAAGGAAACAACAATTGTTGGCTCGAGGCTTTATATAAGGTAATATACTGCAAAAATTGTTCATACAACACTCGCTGATGAGCCCTTTGTTGATGTATAACGATTAATCCGGATTTAATTGTCGAAATAATATATTTTTTTTGAATCTGATACGTAAAATTTGCCTTTTGCTCAACCTCCCCACTAGTAAATAAAGCACCGGTTACCTCTTCACTTTCAAATTCAATTACTGGCGCTGGCGCCTCAGACTCTATAGCGGTAGTAGCATCTTGTAAACCTACATACAAACTTTCCCAAGAGTTATCTTTAGCTTTAGTTCTGTAATCTGATGGGGGCACGTTTTTATAGGAACCCGAATCAAAGCCTGATGCCCTTTCTTTGGTTCGAATTTTGGGTTCGCTCTCAAAAGGGTTAAAAGTTGGTGCAACCGTTGGAGATCCAGGAAAGACAGGACGATAGACCTCACCATCTTCATCACCTTGTAGAAAAGCATTCCCTTTAAAAGGATTAAAATTTGGGTCTACCTCAATAGTTGGTTTAACAGCCACTTGCTTGGTTAAATCAACCGGAATATCCATCATAGGATCACGCTCAAAATCTAAAGAATTATTAACTGAGAATTGACCCAAACTATGCTTTACGGCTGAGCGTAAAATAGCGTATAAGGACTGTTCATCATCAAACTTAACTTCGGTTTTTGTAGGGTGAATATTTATATCAATAGTATCAGGCGGAACATCTAAAAACAAAAAGTAGCTCGGCTGAGCTCCGTCCTTTAAAACCCCTTCGTAACTAGCCATGATGGCATGGTGTAAATAAGGATTTCTAACATATCTACTGTTTATAAAGAAAAATTGTTCGGGCTTGGTTTTTTTAGCATATTCAGGTTTTGCAACAAAACCTACAATTCCTAAAATCTCTGTTTCCTCAGCCACTGGAACTAATTTTTCATTAATTTTCCCTCCAAAAATAGACACAATACGTTGTCTTAAATTACTAATAGGCAAATTAAATATCTCACTTGCATTATGAATCAACGTAAAGGCAATTTCTGGATGGGCTAAAGCCACACGCTCAAATTCATCAATAATATGTCTAAACTCAATCGTATCAGACTTTAAAAATTTTCTACGAGCTGGAATGTTATAAAATAAATTCTTAATCAAAAACGACGTACCATCAGGCAAAACTGCCGCATCCTGACTAATCACCTTACTCCCTTCTAAAACCAAATGCGTCCCAAGCTCCTCATGCGCCATTTTGGTTTTTAATTCTACATGTGCAATCGCAGCAATAGAGGCCAAAGCCTCACCTCTAAAACCTTTAGTATGTAACGAAAATAAATCTTCTGCCCCTTTAATTTTAGAGGTAGCATGTCGCTCAAAACACATTCTAGCATCGCTAACAGTCATTCCTTTACCATTATCAATAACCTGAATTAAAGTTTTGCCCGCATCCTTAACCACTACTTTAATTTGAGTTGCTCCAGCATCAACAGCATTTTCAACAAGCTCTTTTACTACAGACGAGGGTCTTTGGACCACCTCGCCAGCAGCAATTTGGTTTGCAACATGATCGGGTAATAATTGGATAATACTTGACATTTCTTACAGAAAATTTTCTTTATTTTTTCGTACTCTTAACCCACAAATTTAATGTTTTTTGTCGGGATTTTAAAGCCTCTAATTACATTAAACTCTTTATTTTAATTAAGGAGCGTAAGGGCTTGGGCTAAAAGTAATCCATGTTCCCGCTTTACGCTTTATCTTTTAAAAATTAACTTTGTCATTTTTAAAAGGATATCGCTCCAATCGGGGCTAAAAGTAATTCATATAAAAAAAGGAAGACTAAATAGTCCTCCTTTATTGTATTCTTTCTCTCCAGGTATAAGTAAGCAATTCGTAATCTATAGGATACGCAGCCTCTTGTCTTGGGAGTCTATGGGTTCTAAATTTTTCTAACAAAATTGTTTCAATATAAAAATCTTCTATATCTTCAAACGGTAAATACTCTTGTTTTAAATTTAGATCGAAAACCTTAGCGGTATTATTTGACCAAAAGGCACTCCAACCTGATTTTAAATTTTTAACCAAATTAAACGTGGTTTCACCCGTTTGTCTATGTATCAACTTTATTAAAATTTGA
>CAVBJB010000288.1:0-2970 GCA_963595625.1 Lachnospiraceae bacterium
TGGTAAAAGATTAAGCCATTTTGAAATGTATTTAGATGCTATGAAAGGAATAGGAGCCTCAACGTTGCTTATTGAAACATTTTTAGATGAAGTATTAAAAACACAAAATATTTTTGTTTCTATAAAAACATCAGATTTACATCCTAACATCAAACGTTTTTTAGATTTTACTTTTAATGTAATCGAAACGGGTAAAACACATGAAATTGCCGCTGCATTTACTTTTGGTCGAGAGGATTTAATCCCAAATATGTTTACAGAAATTTTAAAAGAGTTTAAACAAAATTTCCCATCGACCGATTTATCGAAACTGATCTATTATTTTGAAAGACATATTGAGCTTGATGCAGACGAACATGGACCTATGGCTTTTAAAATGGTTGAAATTTTATGTGGTGATGATGAACAAAAATGGAAAGAAGTAGAAGCTGTTTCTATTGATGCTTTAGAAATGCGTATTGGATTATGGGATGCCATTGCAGAACATATTTCTCAAGATGCTTTAGTATAAAAAAAGTCGACCAATGGTCGACTTTTTTGTTTTATAACATTTCTGCTCCGTTGCCCATATGGTCTTCTATAAATTGACCGTTTTGGCAATAAATTGCTAATTCGTTTGCTATAAATTGTAAAACTTCTGTTTTATTTTGTTCTGGATATAAAACGTGAACGTTTGCTCCAGCATCAAGTGTAAAACAAACCGGAACTTTTGTAGTATTTCTAAATTCCCAAATTTTATTGATGATTTGTAGCGTATTTGGTTTCATTAAAATAAAATACGGCATCGAGGTCATCATCATGGCATGTAGCGTTAAAGCTTCACTTTCTACTAAGGCAATAAAATCGGTAAGATTACCCGTTTCTAAAATAGTTTTTAGGTTAGAAAGGTTTACGTGTGCTTGGTCAAAACGTTGTTGTGCAAACGGATGGTTGTGCATTAAATCATGACCTACGGTGCTCGACACTTGTTTTTCTCCTTTATCTACTAATAAAATAGTGTCTTGGTAGTTTTTAAAGTTGTCATGAATTTCGAACGGAAATTCAACGCCAAATAAGTCTGAACTTTCACTAAAATCTTTATGCTCTCCCCAAACTACTACATTTCCTTTTACGCTACGACAAGCAGAACCAGATCCTAAACGAGCCAGTAAAGAGGCTTTTTGGAAGAAGAATTCTTCTGTCATTTCTGGATGTAAGGCTTTTTCTAAGCTCATTACATTCATGGCTAAAGCGCTCATTCCAGATGCCGATGAAGCAATTCCAGAACTGTGCGGAAATGTATTTTCTGAATCGATCGTAAAGTGAAAGTTTTTTAGATACGGACAAAGTTTTTCTATACGTTGAAAAAATTTGTTGATTTTTGGTTTAAAATCTTCTTTAGGTTTTCCTTCAAATAAAAAATCGAATTGGAATTCACCTTTATTTTCAACTGGTTTATAAGCAACTGATGTAATGGTTTTACAATTATTCAGCGTAAAACTTAACGATGGGTTTGCGGGTATTTGGTCTTGCTTTTTACCCCAATATTTTACTAAAGCAATGTTGCTTGGTGCGCTCCATGTGCTTTTTCCTGCTGTTGTTGTTTGGTTTTGTCCGGTATATATAAAGTTGTCTATTGTAATCATGGTTGTTTTTTTGTGTACTAGGTTGGCTTTTAGCCCTGATAGAGCCGGTATCCTTTATTTTATAACTGCCTAAGCAGTTGTAAAGTAAAGATAAAGGCGAAAGCAGGAACTTAGATTATTATACTCCTAAAGATTACTGCTCCTACAAATATAAAAATTAATTGTTAGCAATGTGTTGTGCCGCAATGTAGCCCGTGGTCCAAGCGTTTTGGAAGTTGAATCCTCCGGTAATGGCGTCGATGTTTAGGACCTCGCCTGCAAAATAAACATTTGGGAGTACTTTGCTTTCCATGGTTTTAAAGTTTATTTCTTTAAGATCCACGCCTCCTGCGGTTACAAACTCGTCCTTAAAGGTGCTTTTTCCGTTAACTTCGTAAACATCAGCCGTTAAAATTTTGGCTAAATTTTGTACGTGTTTTTTAGAAAGATCTGCCCATTTAGCCTCTGTTGGAATTTCTGCTTTTTGTAGGAAATAATTCCAAAGTCGGGTAGGGAAGTCGTAAGGAGATTTTTTGTATATGGTTTTTTTGGCGTTTTCTAATTTAAGCTCTTTAATTTCCTCTTCGATTTCATGCGTTTCGTAATCCTTTAACCAATTAATTTGTAGGTTAAATTTGTACTGAAGCTGTGCTAAATCGCGAGCACCCCAAGCGGATAAGCGTAAAATAGCGGGACCCGAAACTCCCCAATGGGTAATTAACAACGGGCCTTGTGCTTTTAATTTTGTACCTAATATTTTTACACTTGCTGGGTTTGCAATTCCCATAAGTTCTGTAAGTTTTTTATCCTTTATATTGAAGGTAAACAAAGACGGAACAGGATCTACAATGGTATGGTTTTGGCTTTGTAAAAGTTCCCACATTTTTGGGCTGGATCCCGTGGTAAAAACCAATTTTTGTGCTTTGTAGTTTTGGTTTTGTGTGTCTAACTTCCAACCGTCTTCGGTTTTAAAAACAGATTGAACGGCCTGAGACGTAATAATTTGGATGTTGTGTTTTTTAGCCAGTTTTAAAAAACAGTCAATAATAGTTTGTGACGAGTCGGTGTCAGGAAACATACGCCCGTCGTCTTCAATCTTAAGGTTTACGTTGTTTTTAGCAAACCATTCTATGGTATCTCCCGAGCAAAATTGATTAAAAGGCCCTTTTAATTCTTTTTCGCCACGAGGATAGAACTTAGCTAAATCATTCGGGATAAAACAAGCGTGTGTAACGTTGCAACGCCCACCACCTGATATTTTTACTTTAGTTAAAACCTCGCGTCCACGCTCTAAAATGGCTATTGTTAGTTTTGGATTTTGTTGTGCAATGTTAATGGCTGTAAAAAATCCTGCGGCTCCACCACC
>CAVBJB010000289.1:0-2964 GCA_963595625.1 Lachnospiraceae bacterium
ATAGTAGACAATAACACTAAGATCGCAATTGAGTAATAAATAAATGAAGGTGTTACTACTTTGTCTCCAGATGCATACGAGTGTAATCCTGAAAGATAAAAGTTCACTCCAAAATAAGTCATTAAAATTGCATAAAATGCAAATACACTCATAACATTAAAAATCCATTTCCCTCTTAGCGCAGGTACAAAACGTGCGTGAATTACAAAAGAATAAACCATAATACTAATTAAAGCCCATGTCTCTTTTGGATCCCAACCCCAGTAACGTCCCCAGCTCTCGTTTGCCCACTGTCCACCTAAAAAGTTTCCGATAGTAAGCATTACTAAACCTACTGTTAAAGCCATTTCATTAATATAGGTAATTTCGGTAATATTAAGATTCATTTTAGCTTTATTCTTATCATTCGTAAATATCATAAGGAATAAAGAAACAATACCTAAAATTAAACCTAAAGCAAATGGGCCATAACTACCTACTATCACAGCTACGTGAATCATTAACCAATACGAATTTAATACCGCCTGTAGGTTAGCAATGGCCGGGTCCATCCAGTTCCAATGTGCAACCATTAAAATCATAGAAACTACAAACGCTGTAGAAGCTAATGTTAATTGGGATTTACGACCAAACAATAATCCAAATAACATAGTAGCCCAAGCCACATAGATCATAGATTCATAAGCATCAGACCAAGGAGCGTGACCAGAAATATACCAACGTGCTATTAATCCTGATGTGTGTAATACAAATAGTAATACAATAATCCCAGCAAATATCCTACTTGTAACTTTTAAAAATTTATTATCCCAAAATATTTTAGATATAACTACCGCAAGCATTAATAATCCAGCAAATAAATACCATGAAAATAGGGATTTAAATACATCATAATCATTGTAAAGAATTTCTGTATTTATTTTACTTTCTGAAGGATAAATTTCCTTACCGTATTTTTGTTGAAATTTTATTAATCCGTTTAAATAATTTTCAGCAGCATTGTAATTACTCCCTTTAAATGTCATATCTAAAGCATCTAAATAAAGAGGAATTACATTTTTTGTAAAAGTAGAGTCAATACCTTTTATTCCAGATTCGTTTAATTCTGGGTATGATACCCATTTATTATTTTTATCGTAAGGTATAGGGAATACTCTTAAAATTTGACCACTTAAGGCTAAGTTCAATAAATTAACCTTTTTGTCCACTTCCATAAAATCCTTTTGGAATTGATTTGGAACTGCGGCTTGATAAGCTTCTTCTAATTGTGAAGCTAATTTATAATTTCCGTTTGCATCAAAAAAGTCAACAAGTTTTGCGTATTTAGCTCCTTTTTCTATTCCTAATAAAGAATGTAAACTATCGTTTTGCTTTTTTACATAAATAAAAGGAACATGAAACCAAAGTTGCGGAAACTGTGTGATAGATAAAAATACCTGATCGGAGTTTAAATCGTTATATTTTTCGGATTTACTTACTTTTCTTAATAATTCTGAAGAAAAAGTATGTACCGGTTTCATACGTCCACCATCGTCCTGAATAACTAATCGAGCAAATTTTTTAGCGTGAGCTTCATCTACTTTAAACTTACTGATTAATGAATCGATAACTTTAATAGATGGCATCTCAGGTTTTGTAACCTCTTTTTTAGTTTCTACATGCTGGTGTGCATGCTCGTCATTATGTTGTGCAAAAGAAGATAAAGAAAAGATAAATATGAATACAGTAAGTAAACTTTTCTTTTTCTCAGCTAATTTTTCAAGTTTATGCTTTAAATCTACAAATCGAGATCCTTTTAAAACTAAAATTAATAACATAGAGATATACAATAAGGTATAACCTATATAAGTTATAGTTGTCCCCCACCAGTCGTGGTTTACAGATAATATTGTACCTGACTCATCCGGGAAAAAAGAGGCTTGGAAAAATCTATAACCTCTATAATCCAACACGTTATTCATAAAGATTCTAGCTTCAAACTTTTCATTCATTTCTGTATCATCTACAGTTACTTGACTCTCAAAACCAGAATAACTTTTTTCTGTACCTGGATATTTACTTGCAATAAATTTATCTAAAGTAACTTTAAAAGGAGTTTCGTATACTTTACTACCAAAAAACAAAGTAAATTCTAAATCACCAACTTTTACAGCTTTAGGTTCTCCTAATTTACCAAGATCTCCATTTAATTCAACAATTTCTTCTTTACCTTGAGTCGTAACTTTAACTTTTAAAATGTCGTCTGTTACGTTTGGTTTCTCTTTAAAATCGTTGTTTGATTCTTTTATTATTTTACCCTTTACAGGTAATTCTGGTAATACAAATTGTGTCCCAGCTAAGTTGTATAAAGATCTAAAGTTTAAAGGCTGAATACTGTCTGCAGCAACCAAACCTTTAGATTGATCGGCCATTTTCATGAAATCACCTTCAAAAGGAGTTGTGATTGTAAAATCATCCTCTTTCATGTAAATATTGATAGCCCCAGGCGTTTCTTTATTAAAAGCATAAAGAATATTGTGTATGTTAGCCACTTGACCTTCTTCAAGAAAATGTTCATGACGCTCTCCAGCACTAGATTCTACTAATTTTAAATAGTATTTCCCGTTTGGATCTTGTTGAACAGTTTCCACTGCGTTCATTACAAAATCAACATATTCTATTGTAAAAGGAATCTCGTTAAATTCTCCTTTTAATGCAAAATCGTTATCTGTAACTTGAGATAATAACAAGGGTTTATCAAAAGTTCTTCTTTTAGTTTCACCTTTATAATCACCATCTACCAAAGCCGTTAGATAAGCCTTGTCAGAAAATATTTGATTTACGGTTTCGCCTTGTTTTATAGGCATCATTCCTTCAAAAGAAATGTATCTAGTAATAAATGCACCAATTAAAATAAATATAAAAGATAAGTGAATAATTAAAGTAGGCCACTTTTCTCTCTTAAATAATTGATATCGTTTGATG
>CAVBJB010000290.1:0-2951 GCA_963595625.1 Lachnospiraceae bacterium
ATGCCCCATTGTAAAGAATTCTAAATTTTAAATTAGTATTATTTACGTATTGAGAAACATCGTAAGTTAATGTCTTAAATTTAGTTCCAATTCCAACATCTTTAGTTATCTTTTCAATTGTGATCCAACTATTATTTGCTACACCACCTGTTGGATTTACTTGTATTAAAACATATTCACTATTCACATCTACGTCATCATCTTTATATCTAGAGAAAAACATTTTTAAAGTTAGATATAAAGTTGAAAAATTCGACGAATTTAATGTTGCTGTACTGATATAATGATCAAAAGCATCACCATTTAAGTCACTGTTACTTAAAATGAATTTATTACCATTTTCACCCGATGAAATTGCTGGAAACCAAACGTTATAATTTGGAACCATTGTACTTGTTTGGATTTTAAACTCTTTCTGTCCTCTATAGGTACTTGAAAGTGATCCTTGTAACCAACCTTTAGAAAGAGTTCCGAACGTATTATTTTCAAAATCTTCGTTAACTAAATATACGGTTTCTGTATCACCAGTTGCTGTTAATCTAATCATATCATTTTCACCGCAAACAACAGGGTTTTCTGGGTAAAAACTAATATTTGCTAAAGGTGAGATTTTAGCAATTACTGGTTTTCTAACTCTACTTTCGCATGATCCACTTGCAGCAGCTACCCAAAAGGTTGTTGTTTCTGTAATTGTTGGTGTAGTCCAATTTCGAGTGGTTGTTGTTGCAATAGGTGCCCCTCCATTTTCTTGCGTATACCAAACATATCTGGTTGTAGAAGAGTTACCGTAGGCACTTAATTGTACAGTTCCAGGTCCACATTGCTCTCCATTTACTACGGAAGTTATAGAACTACTACATTTATCGATTACGGTTAATAGATAATCTTCTGTTTCACCAGTGTAATTATCACTACATGGTCCAAATCCAGAACTACTTGCTATTCTAATTCTTACTCTATATTGACCTAAAGCTTGATTGCTTGGTATTACAAATCCAAAGGTTGTAGATATAATACTAGTTCCTCCTGAAGTATAAACTCTTTCGGAATTAGAAAAAGTTCCATCTTTATTCCAATCTACCCATGCTTGTGTAACGGCTAATTTATTATTTTGTATAGAGATATTTACACCTTCACCTCTTTCTTGAATTGGGAAATTTGCTAATCCAGTAAAATCTTGATACCCTCTAGGGTTTGATGAATAAGTTGATGTGTTTAATGTTTCATTAATAATCCCAACAAAAGCAACTCTAGTCAAATAATGACTATTATACTGAGTATTATTCATATTACCAATACAGTAAGTAACTGTAGAGTTATTAATAGAGTTGAAAGTAGGGTTTACACGATTATAAAGTGGTCCACCTACACAATATTGATTGTAAGCAAAGATCCATACCCTATAAGTTGAATTTGCTTGAATTTGAAAGTTTGTACTAAACGAAGTACTTGAATTGTTACTTGCTACATAATATCCAGAACCAATTTGTTGATTTACATTATAGAAAACCCCATTTGTAATATTAGGTGCAGTAGTTTGAGTTCTGCTATATACAACTAAATAAGAATCAGGTGTTGGAAAACTTTCATAAAAAATACCTGATAATGTTGTTGCATTAGCAGATAAAATTAAAGTCGAAGGCTGTGCACTAGGAACCTCACATGGTGCGGCCTCTAATATATTAGCAACATAATCTTCAATTTGACCGTACATGCTTGAACTTCCACATGAGGTTGTTGTTGTTGTATTATGCGTTATAACTCTTAATGTAGTTAAACCTGTTAAAGCAGTATACGGTACTGTTATGTTAACCTGTGCATTAGCTGCATCAAGTCCAGTTGAATTTTGAATAGTTGTAGTGGATGTAAATGTTTCATTTGCATCATTAAAATCACCATCTTGGTTCCAGTCCGCAAAAACTGTTACTCTTTGTGTATTGTTACCTTTGGTATTAACTTTCACTGACATTAACCCAGTAGCTCCTTGAGTTAAATTAACCGTATTGCAAAATTTTTCATAACTATTTAAACTTGATGCATCAGAATTGTTTGTTAAATCGTTAATAACCACTTGAGTGATCGGTCTTGTATTGTTACTAGGTATAAGTGAAGCGCAATAATCTTTTAAAACTTTGGTATACGTAATTCGAATGACACCTTTTGCCCCAGAACCTCCTCTAATCCTATTTACATCTATTAATCTTAAAGCTCCGGCTCCACCTCCACCGTAGGTAAAACCATCAGCCCCTATACTATTAAGAATTCCGTGATTACCAGGTGCACCATTTCCACCTAAATCTGCAGAACCTAAACCAGGTGTATAATTATCGGCATTTCCACCAGGTCCTGAAGGACCAGCAGCTCCACCACCTGCACCTGAGTTTCCATCAATAGTTTGATAGGAACCATTTACTGATATACGTACTAAATTTCCATTTCCTCCTTTTCCACCACTATAAGTAACGTCACCTATTGAGTTAGAGGCTTGTCCACCTTTACCACCAATTGAAGAGGCACTTCCAGCATGAGTTCCACCATAACCACCTTCAGCTACTACTAAATTTTCACCAAATATAGTTGAACCACCTTTAAATCCATCGTTATTTAAATTGTTTGGATTGTAACCGCCTAAACCAACTGTGTAATTAAAAATTTGGCCAGGCATTACTGAAATTGTTTTTCTTGCGTAAGCACCACCACCACCACCGGCAGCATTACCATTTGAGTTTCTTGTGCCTCCAGAACCTCCACCTCCAATTGCTTCTACAGTGATTTGGTTAATACCGCATGGTACAATAAATTCACCACTATTTTCTAAAATAATAGTTTCTTGTGACCATCCTATTTGTGTAAACAAAATCAGCATTATTATAGTGTAGTAAAATCTATCTACACTAAAATAATTTTTTAAGAATAGTTTTCTTACCATAAATAAAATAGTTAAATTATAA
>CAVBJB010000291.1:0-2948 GCA_963595625.1 Lachnospiraceae bacterium
GCCTTGGTGGCTTACTTTAAAATAACCTACTACCTAACTTTTATGAAGAAATTATTTACTGTTTTATTTTTTTTATTCGCCTTTACTTTGATTTGGGGTCAGAACTTTACGATTAGTGGTGAGGTTTTGGATAAACAATCTGGTAAAAAAATTAGTGAAGCTGCGGTGGAACTGGTGGGATCTACAAGTAGTACTCAGACCAATAGTCAGGGGAAATTTACAATGCGCGTAAATGCCGGAACTTATAAATTACAGGTGTATCACCCGGAATTTAATGTGGTGGTTTTACCCCTTGAGGTTAAGGGAGATGTGCAAAAAACGGTTTATTTAGAGTCTATTTTTGCTACTCTAGACGAAATTGTTGTAGATGCTACTGCGACAAAAGCTGTAATTGAGCGCCCGGAAATGTCTGTTAACAAACTTACGGCTGCAGAGGTTAAACAGATTCCGGTGGTATTAGGTGAACCTGATGTTATTAAAGCTTTGTTGCAATTGCCTGGGGTTACAAATTCTGGCGAAGGGGCTTCTGGTTTTAATGTTCGTGGAGGGGGATCAGATCAAAATTTAATATTAATTGATCAAGCTCCGTTGTACAACTCGTCGCATTTATACGGATTTTTCTCGGCGTTTAACACTGATGCCATACGAGATTTAAAATTATATAAAGGTGGAATTCCTGCACGTTACGGAGGCAGAGGATCGTCTGTATTAGATATTCAGCAACGAACGGGAAGTTATGATTCGACCAAAGTAAGTGGTGGTATTGGGTTATTATCTTCAAGAATTTTAGCCGAAGGTCCAATTGCAAAAGGAAAAACGTCTTTTTTAGTAGCAGGTAGAGCCTCTTATGCGCATTTATTTTTAAAACTTACTGATAAAAATAGTAGCGCTTATTTTTATGATTTAAATGCAAAAGTGTCTCATAAAATAAATCAGCACAATAGCTTACATTTTACAGGATATTTTGGAAGAGATATATTTAATTTTAACGATACCTTTGATAATGCTTATGGAAATACATTGGTAAACTTACAATGGAATAGTACATTTAGTGAATCTGTATCTTCTAAAATGTCGGCGATTTACTCGGATTATGTATATGGATTAAATCTAGGTTTTGTAGGTTTTAAATGGACATCTGGCATTACAAATTTGGCTTATAAATGGGATATTGAACAAAAAACTACAGAGGATTTCACTATTAAATATGGTATTAATAGTACATACTATACATTTAATCCAGGAGTTATTGAGCCCGATGGTGAAGAATCTCAAATAAATTACTATAAAATTCCCAAAAAATATGCTTTAGAAAATGCCGTTTATGCAGAGCTAGAACATAGTGTTTTAGAGAAATTTAAAGTGAATTACGGGTTACGCTGGAGTTCTTTTTTTAGATTAGGTGCCGAAACGATTAATACCTATGCTAATAATGAGGCTGTTGTTTTTAATGAAGATACACAAACGTATGCTGAAGGTACAGCCATAGATTCCAAATCTTATGGGAAAAATCAGATTATAGATGATTTTAATAATTTAGAGCCTAGAGCGGCTGTTAGTTATATTTTAAATGAGGACACATCTTTTAAAGCTAGTTATAACCGCATGGTGCAATACATTCATTTAATATCGAACACTTCTGCTGCAACACCATTAGACATTTGGGCTCCGAGTGGGAACTTAATTAAACCTCAAAAAATAGATCAGTACGCTTTAGGATATTTTGCCAATTTTAAAAATAACGCGTATTCTTTAGAAGTGGAAACGTATTATAAAACAGGTAAGAATAGATTGGATTATATTGACGGTGCCGAATTAATTGGAAATCGTAACATTGAACAAGTATTATTAAATGGGCAAACAAGAGCTTATGGTTTAGAAGTTTTATTCCGTAAAAATAAAGGAAAATTTACAGGTTGGGTAGCTTATACGTTGTCTCGATCTGAACAACAAACAAAAGGAAGAACTCCAAATGAGCCTGGAATTAATTATGGCGATTGGTATAAAACACCGCACGACCGCTTGCACGATTTATCTATAGTAGGTAACTACGAGTTAAACAAAAAATGGAGTTTCAATGCCAATTTTATTTTACAATCTGGTCGTCCGGTGACGTATCCGGTTGGAAAATATGTGATTGGTGATTTAATTGTACCTCGATATGACAAGCGAAACGAAAATAATTTACCTGCTTTTCATCACTTAGATATTTCAGCAACCTATAAACCCAAATCTAACAAACGTTTTCAGCGCGAGTGGGTGTTTGGAATCTATAATTTATACAACCGTAAAAATGCAGCCTCTATTACATTTAGAGAGAACGAAGATTTTAGAGGACAATCAGAGGCAGTGAAACTTTCAATTTTTGGTATAATTCCTAGCGTTACATACAACTTTAAATTCTAATTTCATGAAACACTTACTGATATACATAAACCTAGTTTTATCTTTAATTTTTATTAGCTGTGAGGATGTAGTAACCTTAGATTTAGATACTGCTAAAGAAAAATTAGTAATTGATGCCCTTCTAAAAACAGATGGAACTACCTCGATACAAAGCATAAAACTTAGCAAAACTTTAGCATTTTATTCACAAACAACTAATCCACAATTAGATGCACAAGTTTGGATTACAACAGACACCAACCGTACATTCTATTTCATAGATGAAAATAATAACGGAAATTACATTTGTAGGGATTTTGAAATGGATGAAATGGCAACGTACACTTTGCATGTTATTAGCGAAAATGAATTGTATGAAGCAACTGCAAATTTTTATGCAACGCCAGAAATACAAGATATAACCGTTACTGCTGATGGAGGTTTTTCGGGAGAAGATTATGAAATTAAAATCTACTATCAAGACAACCCAAATCAAGAAAATTTTTATCAGCTGATAGAAAATTCTGAAGGTTATAACCAATACAAAATATCAAATGATAAAT
>CAVBJB010000292.1:0-2946 GCA_963595625.1 Lachnospiraceae bacterium
GGTCGGGCTATCCGCTATATCTTTTAGCGGTAGCCAGGCAAGCCTTAGCTACCACTAAAAGGATGCCGCTCCTATCCCTAACGCAAAAAAAAATCTACTCCAAAAAAGAGTAGATTTTTTATTAATCATCAAAAACTTTATCCGTATACTCATTGGCTAACATAACAAATGTAGCTTTTAAGTATAATGAAATTTCTTTATAAGCGGTTCTGTTTTTTTTATCACGAATGTCAAAATTAAAACGTGCTAAAACTTTTTCTAAGTTTTTATTTAAAACTTCAACATATTTAAAAAAACAATTAATACGTAGTACATAAGGATCCTCCTCCTCTACTCCATTAAAACTAGCAATGGTTTGCAAAGCTTTAGGGTTATAACTTAACGGAACTCCAAGTGTTGTTGCGTTTTCTTCTTCGATCCAAGAACTATATATCAATAAATTTTTACGAGTTTCTTCAATAAAAGCGGCTTTAATTTTTTCCATGTCCATAATTCTAAAAAATTAAGGGTAATATGTGCATATACCTGATTAGTTTTTAGAAAACGGAGCTAAATTTTTTTTAAGTGTGTGAAAGTCTATTTAATAGACAAACGGATTAAAATAGCAGATTAAGTAATTAAAAAACACTTAAAATTACGATACAGGGTAGCCATAAATAAGTGTAACCTCAAATTTAGGCGCAGCGCGTTAGGGACAGCAGCGGCATCCTTTTAGTTTTAGCTGAGGCTCCCGAAGCTTATAACTAAAAGATAGAGCGTATGGCCCGGCGCTGTTTTTTGTGTGAACGTAGTGGTAGCAAAAAACAGCGCAACGCCCTTATTTATTTTGTTACAAATAAATTGTTGGATTTTATTAACTGAGCAATTCCGGTTGGAAGCATATTTTCCCATCCGCTTTGTTGGGTACGGATCATTTCGAGCACTTGGCGGGATTTGATTTTTAGGGTTTCGGTATCAAAATCGTCTAAGTCTATAAAGCGCTTTTCTTGCACAAAATAGTCGTACAAGGGCTGTTGATTGTTTTGGGTTTTAAAGTTTTGAGAGTTTATGATTTGCTCCTGATCGTTTAACATTGGATATAAATAAATTTTTAAGTCCTTAGAAAATAACTTGCCAAAAGCCTCTAAAATTCCGCCTGAAAGGTGGTTGTAAAACTTAGGTTCAAAAATCTCGTAAAGACTTGGGATACCAATAACTAAGCCCATACTTTTAATAGGATAAGTCCCTAAGTATTGTATTAGTCTGTAATATTCTGGGAAGTTAGAAATCATAACGGTTTGGCCTAGGGTGCATAGTAAATTGGCGCGATCCAAGAAATCTTGCTCGTTAAGTTGCCCGTCTGCCAATAGGTTTGTCAGGGTAATTTCGAATATAACTTGGGTTTTATTTTCCTCGACCTCTGGGTTTAGCTGTAAAAATTTTTGTAAGGATTTTTGGTACATATCCATGTTAACCTTTGTTACGGGTCTAAAACTACCGCGAAGGGCCAGGATATTTTTATTGTAAAGCGTATCAGCAGGGAACACGTTTTGACCGTTGGCGTTAAACATTACGGCTTGTGTCATTCCGTTTTTAACCAGATAAAGACTCATTAAACGATTGTCTACGTCCAAAAACTGTGGTCCAGAAAAATTTATCGTATCAATTTCGATTTGGTCTTTGCCAATGTGATCGTAAAGTGAGGTTAACAATTTTAAGGGATCATGGTTGTAATAAAAGGCACCGTAAATAAGATTTACCCCCAGGTTTCCAAGCGTTTCTTGTTGTAGTTTGGTATCGTTTTCTAGGAAATTTATGTGTAAAATAATTTCATTATATGCGCCGTTGGGTTCTAACTGAAAGGTGATACCTACCCAACCGTGTCCTTTGTTTGTTTTTTCGAAATCTATGGTTGCAACTGTGTTGGCAAAGCTAAAAAAAAGTTTTTGAGGATGTTTTTCGCGATCCAATCGCTCCTCAATCAATCCTTTTTCGTGAAGCAGCATTTTGCGAAGTCTGCCCTCGGTAACGTATCGTTTAAAAGGTTCTAGTCCGTAAATAGAATCTGAGAAATCCTTATCGTAAGCACTCATACCTTTAGCAATGGTTTTAGAGGCTCCACCGGCTCTAAAAAAATGACGAACCGTTTCTTGTCCTGCGCCAATTTCTGAGAAAGTACCGTAAATGTTTTGATTTAAATTTATTCGTAATGCTTTGTCACTAAAGGATAATTTGGTCTCTATAACCCTGTCTCCAGCAAGTTGAATTTCCATAAAATAAAAGTTTGGGTTTGTTTGATTGTGTGTCTGTAATCCCTAAATTAGCATAAATAATTTAGTTAGTAAAATAAAATCATTGAAAGTATATTTTTTAGGTACTGGAACCTCCCAAGGTATCCCTGTAATTGGGAGTGATCATCCGGTTTGTTTAAGTACAGATTTTAAAGATAAGCGCTTACGCACTGCTGCTTTACTTAAAATTGGTGCTGTAACCATTGGAATAGATTGTGGGCCTGATTTTAGACAGCAAATGTTAAACGCGCAATGCAAATCTTTACAGGCTTTAATTTTTACTCATGAGCATGCAGATCATACCGCAGGTTTAGATGATATAAGGCCATTTAATTTTATGCAGGGGCCTATGCCGATTTATGCTGAACAACGTGTGTTAGATAATCTAAAAGAACGTTTTGGTTATATTTTTGAAACAGAAAATAGATATCCTGGTGCGCCAAGTGTTAGTACTCATGCAATAAATAAAGACGAAGCCTTTTTTATTGAAGGTGTAAAAATAGAACCGATACGAGCGTTACATGGTTGGTTGGAAATTTTTGGTTTTAAAATCAATAATTTGGCATATTTAACAGATGTTAAAACCATTGCAACTGAACAAAGCAATAAATTAAAAGATTTAGATGTTTTAGTAATTAATGCCTTACGTTTAACACCTCATGACACCCATTTTAAT
>CAVBJB010000293.1:0-2945 GCA_963595625.1 Lachnospiraceae bacterium
GCTGAACATATTATTGCTTTAGCTAAAGAATATAATGTAAAAGGACAGGTTGGTCACGTTGAACGATTTAATCCAGCTTTTAAAGCGGTAAAATCAAAAATACACAATCCAATGTTTATAGAAACGCATCGCTTGGCAGAATTTAATCCAAGAGGAACTGATGTACCTGTTGTTTTAGATTTAATGATTCATGATATTGATGCTATTCTTAGTGTAGTAAATTCGCCTGTAAAAGAAATTCACGCAACAGGAACAGCTGTTATTAGCGATTCACCAGATATAGCAAATGCAAGAATTGAATTTGAAAACGGTTGTGTAGCCAACGTAACCTCAAGCCGAATATCCATGAAAAACATGCGTAAAGCACGTTTCTTCCAAAAAGATGCCTACATCTCTGTAGACTATTTAGATAAGATTTGCGAAGTAGTAAAAATGAAGGATGCACCAGAAGTTCCTGGAGATTTTGATTTAATTCTACAAAACGCCGAGGGTGTTAAAAAACAAATCTATTACGATAACCCAAATGTAGAACCTAATAATGCTATTTTAGACGAGTTAGAAACCTTTGCAGACGCTATTAACAACAACACGCAACCTGTGGTTACTTTAGAGCAAGGAACTAAAGCGTTAGAGGTGGCTTATAAAATTATTGAGTCTTACACGAATAATATGACAAACTAATTATTAAATTTGTTATATTTCCAAAATAATAAACAAACAAACGAACAAATAAAAATGAAAACAATTGCAGTTATTGGAGCTGGAACAATGGGTAACGGTATCGCACATACATTTGCTCAATCTGGATTTACAGTAAAACTTATTGATATTTCGGATAAAGCTATAGAACGTGGTATGAATACCATTGCTACAAACCTAGACCGTATGGTAGCTAAAGGTACAATTACAGAACAAGACAAGTATAACACCATTGGTAATATTATTACATATACAGATATTAAAGACGGTGTTGTAGGTGTAGATTTAGTAGTTGAGGCAGCTACAGAAAATGTAGACTTAAAACTAAATATTTTTAGAACGTTAAGCGAGGTTTGTGACCACAACATCATCCTAGCATCAAACACATCTAGTATTTCTATTACTAAAATTGCATCAGTAGTAGTTCACCCAGAGCGTGTAATTGGTATGCACTTTATGAACCCGGTGCCTATCATGAAGTTGGTTGAAATTATTCGCGGATACAACACTACGGACGAGGTAACAAACATCATCATGGAATTATCTAAAAAATTAGGTAAAACTCCTACAGAAGTTAACGATTACCCAGGCTTTGTTGCCAACCGTATTTTAATGCCTATGATCAATGAAAGTATCGAAACACTTTACAACGGTGTAGCTGGAGTTGAGGAAATTGACACCGTAATGAAATTAGGAATGGCGCACCCAATGGGACCGTTACAATTAGCAGACTTTATTGGATTAGACGTCTGTTTAAGCATTCTTAACGTAATGTACGACGGATTTAAAAATCCAAAATACGCACCATGCCCACTTTTAGTTAACATGGTACAAGCAGGAAAATTAGGCGTTAAATCTGGCGAAGGTTTCTACGACTATTCACAAAGTAAAAAAGCTGAAAAAGTATCAAACTTCTTCAAAAAATAATACAACAAGCCTGCAAGTGATTACTCTTGCAGGTTTTTTTAATTTTTTTGTAGCGGTAAGCGCTTGGGCCAAAAATAAATCGTTTGTCCCGCTATCGCTTATAGTTTTAAAAATTAAAAATTTTTAAAAGCTATTTAGCTCTATCGGGGCTAAAAGCCATCTTAGTACATTAAAATCTATTTTAAAATTGGCAAAAATAATTCCATTTAAAGCGGTACGTGCAACCGCAGATAAAGTTAGCTTAGTAACCTCACGTACCTACGACGACTATTCGCCTGCCGAATTAGCCGCCCAATTAGATTTTAACCCCTATTCTTTTTTACACATTATAAATCCAGGCTACGCCTTACAACAAAAAATCACGAACGAAAAGCGATTTAAAATGGTGCGTAACAAATACCAGGATTTTAAAAAAGAAAACATCTTTATACAAGAAGAAAAACCCGTATTTTATATTTACGAAATACAAACCGCTAAAAACCATTACACCGGAATTTTATGTACCACAAGTGTTGAGGATTACCAAAACAACGTGATTAAAAAACACGAAAACACACTGGAATATCGTGTAAATCTGTTTAAAGATTACCTACACGTAACCGGTTTTAATGCAGAACCTGTACTTATTACCTACCCTAACCAAACGGATTTAAACACTTGGATTAGCTTAAAAAAGAAAACAACGCCTGTATATGAATTTTCTACCATGAATAAAGAAAAACATATTGTTTGGCGCATAGATACACACTCGGATATTAGTTGGTTGACCGATAAGTTTGAATCCATCCCCAATCTATACATTGCCGACGGACATCACCGTTCCGCATCCTCAGAGATGCTTTACAACCAAGACAAAGACACCAACAACGAGAATCTAAAATACTTTATGAGTTTTTTAATTGCTGAAGACAACGTAAAGATTTATGAATTTAACCGTTTAATTCACGATCTAAACAACCATACCAAAACCGAATTTTTGCAACTGTTAGAAACGCATTATATTGTTTCTAAAAAAGAACAAGAAATCTGGAAACCAAAAGAAAAATTCCAATTCGGGATGTATTTAGACGGCGAGTTTTATTCTTTAAAACTTAAAACCGAACAACATAATTTTAATGGAATCTTAGACAAACTAGACGCTCAAATTTTATACGATACGGTTTTAAATCCTATTTTAGGAATCGAAGATTTAAGGAACGACGATCGGATTTCTTATTTACCAGGAAATAAATCCATCACGCAATTAAAAGAAAGTGTAGATTCGGGAGAATTTGAAGTGGCTTTTATGCTTTACCCTATACACATCAATGAGATTAAGG
>CAVBJB010000294.1:0-2920 GCA_963595625.1 Lachnospiraceae bacterium
TTCTTATGCACGCATAATAAAATTAAGAAGTTTTTTAAAATTTAACAAAAATATTTAAAGGAATATATCTAAACTTATGTTTATTAGATGTTTATAATTTGGGAATTATTATTTACAATATTTTCGTACTAAATAAGTTTAAATAGGAAGTTAATTTATGCGGTGTGAACAGAGGTTTAAAAAAAGGACTAAAAATACTTGGATGGACTATTTTTACAATAGTTCTAATACTTTTTGGTGCAACCTTATCTTTACAAATTCCGTATGTGCAAAACAAAGTAAAAGATTTTGGAGTTTCTTTTTTACAAGATAAAATAGGTACGGAGGTTGCTCTAGAACATATTTATGTAAATTTTCCTAATGAGATAGAGTTACGTGGGGTGTTTTTGAGAGATCAGCAACGTGATACTTTAGTTTTTGCTAAAGATTTACGCGTTAAAATGAATCTTTTAGATTTATTAAACAGTAAGGCAAATATTACGGATATTGAACTTTCTGATTTTGTTGGAGGAATTAAAAGAGATGCGTCTGGTACGTTTAACTTTGATTATATTATAAATGCATTTGTAAATCCGGATACACCTAAGGATACTACCTCGTCTAACTTTGTTATTGATTTAGATAAGATTAAATTAAACAGCATAAAATTTAGTTTTGATGATGCCTTTGGAGGGAATGATGTAAAATTGCAGGTACGTGATTTTGAAACTCGTGTAGATCAATTCGATTTAAAAAATCTTTTATTTTCTATCCCCGATATTAAAATTGCAGGCTTACAAGTTGGCGTTAAACGTGATTTATTAAAAGAAATTATTGAACAAACGGCAGAAAAAGTAGATTCTTTATCCAACAATGTTCCTTTACAAATAAAATTAAAATCCATAGATCTTCGGGATTTTGATGTGGCGTATTATGATGACAATGCGCGAATAGATGCTAAGGTAGATTTTAAAAAATTAGTGACCAAAATCCAGGATATAGACTTACCTAATTTAGACTTTAAGGTTAAAGATTTGGTTTTTGATCAAGCCAATATAAATGTAAAACTTTTACAAAATCCTAAAAACATAACTTCTGATCCTATCGATGTTAAGGCGGATGATATTAAAAGTGCCTCGCCAAAATTTAGTTTACAAAATGCAGATTTATCTGGTTTAAAAATTGTGTATTCTAATTTGTCTGCTAAAAAAAGTTCCAATTCTGGAATTGATTTTAATTATTTAAATTTTTCGGATTTAAATTTAGAAGCTACTGATTTGGTTTATACTGAAACAGAAATTAAGGGTGAAATTGAATCAGCAAAAATCGTTGAAAAATCGGGACTTCAGATAGATGATTTTGAAACCCAATTTTATTACGGCCCTAAACGAGCACAGTTATCAAACATTTATTTAAAAACGCCACAAACCGAGATTAAAGATCAATTGCAATTAACGTATACCAACATCAATGATTTATCTAAAAAATTAGGTAGTGTGGGCTTAGATGCTCGTTTGCGTAAATCTAAAATTGCTTTTAAAGATATTTTACTATTAGCCCCAGACTTAAGAAAACAGGACATTTTTAAAAATAATCCTAATGCAGTTTTACACTTAGATACACGCATTTCGGGTAAAGTAAACGACTTATATATTCCAGATTTTAATTTAACGGGCTTACGTTCTACGCAAGTTAGGGCTAGTGGTGCTATTAAAAATGCTTTAAATCCAGATCAATTGTATGTGGATTTAAAAGTAGATAATCTAAAATCTACACGAGCAGATATTTTATCTCTTCTTCCTAAAAATACTTTACCTAATACTATTTCTCTTCCAGAAATTTTTGCAGTTAAAGGTAATGTAAAAGGTTCTTTAAAAAATACAACTACAAGTTTACAACTAACCTCTAGTTACGGTGGTGGCACTATTAACGGTTTTATAAATCAAGGAAATAAAAATGCAGAGGTTTATGATCTAAAAGCCAGTTTAAACCAGTTCCATGTAGGTAAGTTAATCAAAAATGATTCGGTTGGTAAGGTAACGGCTATAGTATCTATTAAAGGGAAAAGCTTTAAGCCGGAGTTAATGGAAACTGCAATTACAGGAACAATTAAAGAGGCCAATTTTAACGGCTATACATACCAAAACTTAGCCTTACAAGCTACTGTAAATAAAGGATATTATGCAGGTGATATTAATTTTAATGATGCTAACGCAGATGTAAATCTATCTGCTGAAGGTACTATTAAGGGGGAACATCCGTCTCTACAATTAAACGGCAACATTGGTAAATTGGATTTGTATAAACTCCGATTAACCCAACAACCTATGGCTTTAAAAGGCGAAATTATAGCTAACTTTTCTGACCTGCATCCCGATCATTTAAATGGTAAATTTAGATTATACAATTTTGCTTACGCAGATGGAAAACAAGTATACCCTTTTGATTCTATAAAAATTGATGCGGTTTCAGAAAATGATCTTAATAAATTACTTGTAAAATCTCAAATTTTGGATGCTGAGGTATCTGGTAAATATACTGTTACGCAATTACCACAATTGCTCACACAATCTATTTCTAAATATTACCAAATGGGGAATCCAAAGGTAAAAAAAGTAGATCCTAAGGAAACGCAATTAACATTTAATGCAAATATTAAAAACGATCGTATACTTTATAACATTTTACCAAATCTTAAAGGATTTGAAACTATTACGCTATCCGGAGGCTATGTAGCTGCTCAGGATTCTATCGCGCTTAAATTAAATGCACCTAATTTAATTTATGGAGCTAATACTATAGAAAATGTAAAAATAAATTTAGATACCAAGGACCAAAAATTAAACTATACATTTGGGGTAAATAAATTGCAGAGTGAGGCTTATCAAATAAAAAATATTTCATTATCCGGAGATGTTGTAAATAACACCCTCTCTTATTT
>CAVBJB010000295.1:0-2911 GCA_963595625.1 Lachnospiraceae bacterium
GGCCTTTTTGTAAGCCTGTAAAGGTAACAACAGTTTCTTTATTAAAATTAACTTTACCTTTCACGTCAATATCCGCTAGTATATATTCTTGCCCCGGTTCATATGTGTTTTTTTCTTGGGCAATGACTGTTTGTGCGGAGCTTAACAGTAATGTTGTAAATAAAAACTGCTTAATAGCTTTTTGAAACATCTTGGATTATTTTATTTGTTCACTTGTTTTTCCGAATCTACGTTCTCTGTTTTGGTAACTTAATATCGCTTGATATAGGTTTTCTTGAGAAAAATCGGGCCATAAGACATCGGTAAAGTATAATTCGGCATATGCTATTTGCCAAAGTAAGAAGTTACTTATTCTTTGTTCGCCACTTGTTCTGATTAATAAATCTACATCAGGCATATCATGTGTATAAAGATGCTGATTTATAATTGATTCATCAATATCAGATTCTAAAATTATATTATTTTTAACTTTTAAGCTAATATTTCTTACCATATTAATTAATTCGTTGCGGGAACCGTAGCTTAAAGCTAGTGTAATTGTCATATGAGTATTATTTTTGGTAATATCCATGACATTTTCTAATTCCTTTCGCACGTCTTTTGGTAAAAGATCTATATTACCAATCACATTAAGTTTTAGATTGTTTTCATGTAATGTTTTAAGTTCTTTTTTAAGGGATTTAAAAAGAAGAGTCATTAAGGTGTCGACTTCTAATTTAGGCCTGTTCCAATTTTCGGTAGAAAATGCGTATAAAGTTAAATGTTTTACTCCTAATTGTGCTGCTGTTTCTATGGTCGTTTTAACGGATTTTGTTCCGTTTTCGTGACCAAAAACACGCATCATTCCTTGTTTTTTTGCCCATCTCCCGTTACCATCCATTATAATAGCAATGTGATTTGGAATATTATTTTTATCTATTGTATCTAACGTATTCATTCTATTCATTTAATAAGGGCAAAAACATGGATTTTCTCCAAAGGTATAAGTTAGTGTTATGCCTGAAAATACATACCAGTCTTTACTGTCTAAATTTCCAAAGCGTAAATTTTTATATACATCATTAGCTGGGTTACTACCATCTATATTGTCAGAGAATGTATATCTAAATCCAACTTCTGCTCCAACCGATAGTTGTTTATATAATCTTGTTTTAACACCTACTGTCATTGGTATAGCAAGATTGAATTTATTTGCATCTAAATCGTACGTTTTGTTGTTAGAAACTGCTAATTCTTTATGCATGAAACCTGCAAGTCCTATATGTACATAAGGTGTAAATTGTGGATCTAGACTATGTAAATCATATTCTAAAAAATTAAATTCTAACCCTACCGCTAGTTCGTTAATTGTGTTTTCAAAGCTATATCCGCGTTTTATACGGCTTGGCATTTTACTGTTTAAATCATTGTCGGATACTTTACCGTGAGTAAAAGATGCTCTCCAAGCGTGTCTTGTACTTTTATTCCACTTATAAAGTAATCCAACAGCAGGCTCTTCTAAACCTACATATTGCATTTTACCTACATCACCAATAAAGCTTGAACCCCCTAAAAAAACTCCAACTTCGTGAATTTGGGCATGTGCTTGTATAAAAATAAAGCTAGTTATAAGTAAAATTAATTTTTTCATTTTAGTAGATTAGTTTGCAAATATAATAATTATCAATTCTCTACATATTTTATGGGGTTTAAAATATGTAATTTTAGTTAAAATATGATAGTATAAAGTTAATTTCTTACGTCTTCTCCCCAAAGTAATTTATTTCTAAGGGTTTTTAAGAATGTGATTTCTGGAAAAACAACCATATTTACGCTGTGTGATGCTAAACAAATGTTGATTTCAGTATCGTTAGGTAGGGCGTGCGTTTCTGAATCTACAGATACCAAAAATTCTGGTTCTCTACTTTCTATTTTCATTTTAATTAAACTAGAATCGCTTATAATTAAAGGTCTAGTAGTAAGATTATGAGGTGCAATAGGTGTAATTACTAAACAATTAGAGTCTGGTGTCATTATAGGACCACCACAACTTAAATTGTACCCTGTAGATCCTGTTGGTGTAGATATAATAATTCCATCTGCCCAATACGTAGCTAAAAATTCATTATTAATGTAAGTTTCTATGGTAATCATAGAAGTAGAGTTTTTTCTAGAAATTGTAATCTCGTTTAAGGCAAAATTAATTTGAAATTTTTTAGAAGCTTCTCCCTCAGCTAATGTAAGTAAAGTCCTTTTAGAGATTTGGAACTCGTTATTTATAAGTTTTGAAATAAGATTTTCGATAGCGTTTTGCTGTATGTTAGCTAAAAATCCTAATCGTCCCGCATTTATACCTACTATGGGTATGTTTTTACTCTTTACATAATTTGCAGCACGTAACATAGTACCATCTCCACCAATACTTATAAAAAAGTTTACATCGTCTTGTAAAGTATGGTTACTGTCAAAAGTTTCAAATATATCTTCAATGATATGATTTTCTAGCAATAAATTGTAATACCCTTTTTCAAAAGTTACTTGTGCGCTTATTTTTCGAAATTCTACCAATAAACGATTAATAATATCTGCTGTTACCGTTTTGTAAGCTTGTCCGTATATTGCAAATTTCATTTTTATATGTTTAAATATTTATCTAAATAGTCCGATCTGTTTTTTAAATTGTTAATGTAGGCGTCATCCATATGTTCACTAACAATATCGTAATCGTATCTTCTAAAAGTTCTTAATACAGCATTAATATCTGTTGGGGTAGTTTTTACGGTAACTTGTACTATATTGTCATTAATATTATTTATAAACAAACCTAATAATTTTGCGTTATTGCTTTCTACAATTTGAGAAATTTCACTAAAACTTAAAGCGGTCTGAATTTTTTCAACAATAATTGTATTTCCCTCCTCACTCAAAAAGG
>CAVBJB010000296.1:0-2898 GCA_963595625.1 Lachnospiraceae bacterium
TAATATTTTTCGGCAGATTTGTAATCCTTATCATATTCATAAATGTAGCCGTAAGCTAAATAACCGTCTACAGGCGAAAACTGTTTTAGAGCCTCTGCATACGATTTTGCTTTTTTTAAACTCCCACCTAGAATTCCGGGAAGTTCTGTATAATAAGTAACCAATGCCCAATGGGCCTCTGTATGTTTTGGATTTAATTTTATGGCATTAAGAAATGAATTTTCGATGTCTGATAATTTAGAAAGTGCATTAAATTTTGAGGTGTTTTTGGCATACATGGCTAAAGCACCTCCATATAAATATTGAAAATCTGCCAATTGGGGTTTACGATCTTTAATTTCTTTAAATTGTGCAACCGATAATTCCCATTGATTTAAATGTCCGTAAACTTTACCTAACAGTATTTGGGCTTTTTCGTTTTGTGGATTTACTTTTATAATTTCTTGAAGCTGTTTTTTTGCTTGGTCGTAGTCTTTTTGATTGTAAAAGCGTTCGGCAAGAGAAAGACTCTCCTGTCCGAACCCTTTGGTAAACAATAGTATAGATATAAATACTAAATAAAATCGCATTAGCCTAAATTACTATATTTTTTAAAATATCCACATTCATTTATAACTTCTTTATAATATTTAGTATGGTTGTATTTTTGTTTTAAGGTTTTATACCCTTCAAATTTTTTAAACATAACCTCTGAGTAACCAAAATAATCCTGATTTAAAAAGTACGTTTTGGTGTAAAATTCATTACGCTCTATTTTAGTTAATAAATAGGTAAGTTTGGCTTTTTGCTCGTCGTCAGTAGCATTTTCTAAAGCAAGGGTGTAATATTTTTTTGCTAAAGTATTATCGTATTTATAGGTTGCTGTAGAGGGATATTCCGAATCAAAATCCGCGAAAATTGCGTTCCAATACACCTCGCGGTTGTTACCAAAATACCCTAAATTATAATGTGCATTACCTAACAAAAGTGCATTATTGTAAACATCTGTTTTAGATGTGACTTTGCTTTTCATGTCTTGCATCATTTCAACCACCTGCTTGTATGTTAACTCACGCTTAGATTCCTTAACACTTCGATCTTTAATCATTCCGTTAAATGGATTGTAGAAAGATTTATCTTGTGTTTGTACTTTATTTAAATAGGTTAATGCTTTAGACAAATCGTCTTTTTGTAAAGCACGAAAAGCAATTTGCTTATAAACATCGTCCGGTTTTATATGATATAATTTTTGAATGGATTTTTCCCAATCGGTAAACGTATTTCTTCCAAAATAAGCGTCTGCCAAAGCTAGGTTTTTATCATCTAAAAAGAATTTTGAATTTGGCGTTACAAACTGAGCCATTAATTCATTTTTTTCTTTTTTGTATAAGTTAGCAATAAACTGATTCACAAAATTTTGAGCACTAACTACCCTAATTTTATCTTTTTCATAATCGGCATAATATTTATCTGGATCCAGTTTGCTAAAAAACAACCAATTATACTCTCTGATAAAAAAAGGATCATTTAACTGGGTCGATTTATTTAGCTGTAAAACCTCATTTAAAAACGAGAACAAACGCACTTGATCTGCTACCAAAGCTTCCTTGTTTGTTTTTAAAACTTTTTGATAATAATTCCCAGCCGTTTTATGATCGCCTTTATACATGGCTAAGTAACCATAAGCTAAATCCCATAACGCTGGGCTGTTTGTATTGCCTTTAGATGCAACCTCTTTAACAAACTTAAATAAATTTTCATCAACGGCTTTAGCTGCTCTTTTTTTATAATTATCGTTAGTAGCGTCCGTAATTTCTTTTTCATAAAAAGTCGTAAACTTACCTTCCTCCTTGTTAATAGAACGTACTAAAAGCAAATTTAAATTTTCGCTTTTAGGGTTTAAAGCATAAACTTCTTTTAAAGCTTTTTCTAAATCTTTTTTATAACCTACCAAAGTCCATAACATACACTTTATGTCGTTATTTTTAGCTTGATTAAGCATTTTAGTAAAGTCAGCATCAGATAAAATTTTAAAATCCTTACTCGATTGCATTAATCTAGAAGGATCTAGTTGTGCCACTTCAGCAAAGTAAAGGTTGGATTTAACAAAATCCTTTTTAGCAAAATAAGCACCACCTACATAATCTAAAGCGTTTACATAATATTTATGAGTAGTATGTTGCGCGTGGGTTTGATCAAAAAAACGAATAACTTCGTTTTTGTCTTTACTATAAAAATAAGCCTTAAGGGTTAAAAACCAATACCTACTTTTTAAAAACAAATCCTGTTCGGATTTATATTTAGCCTCTACTTGTTGGGCTAATTTTGTATTCATTAACACGCCTGGTTTATAATCCCAAGGATCAGACTCCACGGCTGCATAAGCATCCACCTGATTTGCAAGCGCGATAAAATCACCAAAATTTTTAATCTTAGTGTTACTATTTTGTTGTAGTTTTTTTACTTGAACGTTTCTATTATCAGCTTTTTCGTACATAACCGCTTGGATGGTTGTCTTGTTCAAGCCTTTATCCATATAGGTATACCAATCGTTAATATCTCCGGGGATTCCGTTTTCCTCTTTTAAACTGTTTAAACCAGTACCGTAATACGAAATCCCATCATAAAATTTATTTACAGGATCGTAATTTAAAGGTTCGTAGTTTTTAGAGACAAAAGTTTCTGGAGTAAAATTGCTGTCAATAAAATCATATCCATAATCTGCACATGCAAATCCAGCAATTGCAAGTAAGGTAGTAGTGTAAAAACTAAACCACTTTTTATGGTTAAAATAAGTTTTCGTTTTCATAAGTTTTAAAATTTTCTTCGTCCAAATCATACCAAATAACCTCTTGAGTGGCCTTAGGATTGTACGTATTTATATCTTTAACTATTAACTTTAAGTCAGCATAGCTAACC
>CAVBJB010000297.1:0-2895 GCA_963595625.1 Lachnospiraceae bacterium
CTTACGCAATACTAAAATTCTGATAAAATTTTTAAATTAAATTTCGCGTTGCATAATGAATAAATCTTAAAATATCCTTAAATTGCACTCGAAATCAATTTTAATTATTTAATTTTAAGTTAAAATAAAAGTAGGCATTTTAAGTTTAAAATAACGAAGATTTAATCCAATTTTAAAATCTATAGCCTACCTTTACACTATAAAGGAATCTATCTCAATTAAATCATAATTACTCATACTTTTTATACTATTTAAGAATAGATTTAAATACCATAAATACGTTATTAAAGGGGGAATCTGTAAAAAGGTTTCCTTTTTTTTTACTCATAAATCAAAAAAAGAAACCTCTTTAACCTCGCCACTATTTAAACCTTCTAAAGTTTCATTACCAATACGGTAGCGAATTAAACGTAACGTTGGAAATCCTACTTTTGCAGTCATTTTTCTTACCTGTCTAAATTTACCTTCAGTTAAGGTAATACGTAACCAACTGGTGGGACCATGCCTTTCGTCCCTTATTTTGTGACCAACACCTATACAACTAGGTAACTCGTGTAAAAAATCAGCCTTGCAAGGTTTGGTTACATACTTTGTTCCTTTTACACCAATTTCAACCCCTACTTTTAAAGCATCAATAGCTTCTTGAGTTACAATACCATCAACCTGAGCAAAATATTCCTTTTCTACTTTTTTATCCCGTACAATTTCACTCATCATACCCTCGGTAGTTAAAAATAGTAACCCCTCACTATCCTCATCCAAACGTCCAATAGCCATGGTACCCTCCGGGAAAGGGTATAAACTCCCTAATAACTTTTTGTTTCTTTTTTTCTCGTAAATAAATTGACTTAAATATAAATTGGGTTTATGTAATTTAAAATGTTGATGCATTATTTTATTTTTAATTGACACAATTTGTCTTTTAAACATTCTATATTTGGTAACACTAAAATAAAATGTTCATGACACTAACCATATTTTTAGGAATAGGAATTGTAGTTGCCTTGCTTTTAGGTTTCTATTTAGGTAAAAGTTCTCAAGGAGCTGCCTTAAAAGTTATTAAAGAACAAAGTGAAATTCAGATTCAAGAACACAAAAATACAAATATCCAACAAGCACAGTTTTATGAAATGCAAAAACTCGACTTCCAAAACAGGATATTTAAAATTGAAGCAGCCCAAAATCAGCTTTTGGCAGAAAAACACGAACTTGATATAGCCTTACATAAAAAAGAAACCGAGTTTGATTTGCTCTTGGATAGACTTACAAGCAAAGAAAAAGAAATGTTTAGCTTACAAGAAAAGTTTAAATTAGAGTTTGAACAATTGGCTCAAAAAATTTTAGAAGACAAATCCGTTAAGTTTACCAGTATAAATGCCGAGAAAATCCAGTCTGTATTGCTGCCTTTACAAGAGAAAATTAAAAATTTTGAAGAGCATATTTCTCAGAACCAACGGGTAACCATAGACTATCAAGGGCAATTAAAAGCACAAATCGATGGCTTGCAAAAGTTAAGCTTAAAAATGAACGAGGAAACACTTAATTTAACTCGAGCGTTAAAAAGCGAAGCCAAAACGCAAGGGAATTGGGGCGAATTGATTTTAGAAAAAGTTCTTGAAAAATCCGGTTTAGAAAAAGGAAGAGAATATACGGTACAAGCGCATAGGGTAACCGAGGATCAAAAAAGAGTGTATCCGGACGTTATTATACATTTACCCGATCATAAAAATATGGTGGTAGACTCTAAAGTATCTTTAACCGCTTATGAACGTTACGTTAACGAAACCAATGAACACGATAAACAAGAATACTTAAAACAACACTTGCTATCAATAAACCAACATATTGATACGCTAAGTACCAAACGATACCAGGATTTATTTCCGGATACATCTCCAGATTTTGTTTTACTGTTTATCCCTATAGAAAGTGCATTTGCAGTAGCTATTGATGCGCAACACAATTTATACTCACGCGCATTCGACAAAAATATTATTGTGGTGACCCCTTCAACGCTTTTAGCTACTTTACGTACCATAAATAGTATGTGGACCAACCAAAAACAACAAGAAAATGCTCAGACCATTGCTAAAGAGGCCGGAGCCCTTTATGATAAGTTTGTTGGTTTGCTGACTGATTTACAAAATATGGGTTCTAAAATTAAAGCTTTAGATAAGGATTATAATGCAGCTGTATCTAAACTATACGAAGGAAACGGAAACTTGGTTAAACGGGTGGAGCGTTTAAAAGAATTAGGTGCAAAGGCTACAAAACAAATTGGAATTTAAGTAAACGGAGGCGTCTTTAAAGACGCCTCCGTTTTGCGTTAGGGACAGAAGCGGCATCCTTTTTACGAAATGAAATGGAGGAAAAAGATACAGCGGATGGCCCGACCGTGCGCTTGCGATTATAAATATTTTAAGAATATGATTTTAATGCGCACGGGAACGCCCAAGATAAAATAAATAGTCAAACACTTGATTTACAGTAAATTAATAAGCAATTCAGTATTTGTTAATTCGGGAATTTTAAAAGAGTTAGCATTTTTGTTAACATTTTTTTATATTATTTTTAAATTGCAAAAAAAAGAAGTTTTTAAAAATTTATTAACTAAACAAGACGAACAACTATTTTTTTTGAATGATTTTAAATTAAAGTAGTGTAAGATTAACATTTAGAATGAAGAAACAACTAAGCATACTGTTTTTATTGGTGTTTCAGCTAATTTGGGCTCAACCCAACGATTGTGTAAACGCAATTGTGGTTTGTGGAAACGGAAATTTTAGTTCGAATGCGGTAGGACCGGGTAATACGCAAGAAATATTGAATTATTGCTCGGGTGCAGAACATAACTCGTTATGGATTAAAGTAAATATTGTACGAACAGGAACTCTA
>CAVBJB010000298.1:0-2893 GCA_963595625.1 Lachnospiraceae bacterium
GTCCTATTTTGGAAGAAAAAAACGGCATTAAACTAGGAAGACTATCCGGTATTGTGGCTCATTTTGTCCCTGATTATTTACAAAAAAATAGAATGCCCTCATGGGAAACCAATTGTATTGAGGATTGGGAAACTAAAGTAGATACAATTGTTGAGGAAACTTTGCCTGAAAATATGACTCTAATTTCAGGAATTCCTTCTTGGGTCCAAATGTATTTTGAAAAACTGGTAGATAAAACGGGTAATCCTGTGGGCGAAGTTTTTAAAAATTTTAAACTATTTGTATATGGCGGTGTTAATTATGAACCCTACCGAGCAAAATTTGAGAATTTAATAGGTAGAAAAGTCGATTCTATAGAGTTATTCCCTGCGAGTGAAGGTTTCTTTGCGTATCAAAATTCTCAAAAAGATAATGGTTTATTACTACTACTAAATTCAGGAATTTTTTATGAATTTATAAAAGCAGATGAGTTTTTTGATAAAAATCCAACGCGTTATACCATTAAGGATGTAGAATTAGGTGTTAACTATGTTTTAATCATTAGTACTAACGCAGGTTTATGGGGATATAACATTGGAGATACTATTGAGTTTACGTCTCTTTATCCTTTTAAAATCAGAGTTACCGGCCGTATCAAACACTACATATCTGCCTTTGGAGAACATGTAATTGCAAAAGAGGTTGAAGCTGCTTTACAAGAAGCTGCTCAACTAAATCAAGCTTTAATAAGTGAATTTACAGTTGCTCCACAAATTAATCCAAAACAAGGCTTGCCTTACCACGAGTGGTTGATTGAATTTGAAAAAGAGCCAGCAAATCCAGAAAAATTTGCTCTGGATTTAGATGATTTAATGCGTAAACAAAACGTGTATTACGACGATCTTATATCAGGGAACGTTTTAAGAAAACTTGTGATTGTCACAGTTGAAAAAAATGGATTTCAAGATTACATGAAATCTCAAGGCAAATTAGGAGGCCAAAATAAATTACCCCGTTTATCTAACGATAGAAAAATAGCTGATTTTTTTGTAAAATAACGTTTATCGGTATTTTATAATAAATTTAGTAAGGTTTTATAACAACAATATAGTGTAGTAATAGTTTAATTACATCAAAAAGCTATATTTGTATAAGAAATAAGAATATGAAAGAGATCAAAAATATTTCGCGCTCAAGAGCGCAAGAGTCTTCAGCAGCTATTGAAAGACTATATATTACAATGCGCCATTTATTTAACCGTGGTTTTTATAAACCTATGGGAATATCTGGAGAAACATTACGTGAGGCTTTATTGTCTTTAAGACCAGAAATTTACGGATCTATTGCAGAGGAGAAAGTAGAACTTAACGGTTTACTTTACGTTATAGAGCGTTTACCAATTGGAATTGAGGAGTGTAGATACATTAATTTAACATCGGATGAGGGATATTCTCGTTCGCATTTTAAAGCCATTGTTCCTCCAAAACGTAGAAGAAATTGCTACAGAATTGATGATGAACAAATGAATATTGAGATCACTCGTGGTCGTTCAGATATTTATGACATCCTAACTCACCTTACATTCATTTTCATTGAGTCTCATAAAATTATGGGGCGTGTTTTAGTTGAAGAAGGTAAAGTATCTAGGGATTGGCAAAAATTAGAACAAGCCGTTTTATTAGACCGTAAATTAAATTTAGAAGAAAGAGAAAAAGCTATTTCTCATGCAGCTAATGTTTTAGGAAGAACTTTTGCTGAAGTTTTAGATATTTACGAATCTTTTGCTACTTTAGAATCTCCTGAACGCTTTTTACACATTGTGTATTGGTTAGGTAAATTAGCTATCGAAGAGATTGTTGATAATAATAAACGTACCATTACCTTTAGCCCAATTTTACGTGAACGTTTAGGTCACCATATTTATGGAGAAATTTGGGCAAATAGCATTAAAGAAACCTTAGGGAAAAATAATTTATTAGGTCGTCCTATACATATTATCAGTGCAAATATGCACAGCGTAATGAACTCTTTATTTGCTACTTACGTATTAAAAGATAAGTACGAGGAGCAATCAGATTTCTTTATCTTTGAAGAATTAAGTAAATCTGGAGCTCACGACATCCGATCAATAGTTACTGAATTTGCAGTTGAGCACGGAATGATTTCCTTACCAGACCAATCAGGAACAAACATTGATGTACAAATTTTTGATACAGCAAAAATAAACTGGGAACAATCCGCTTTTCCAACGGCTAAAATTAATGGAGAATCTCCTGTAATTATTGTTATGGATTATGCCTTTGGTGAGCAAGCTTTTGAAACTATTGATGAGTTATTAAAACCGTATAAACCAGAAACTACAAATGAGGAAGAGAAATACTACTTAAATGTAGAGTCTGTATCGATCATGGGTAAAGCAGGGATTTTAGTGGGTGGTAAAGGAGATATTATGATCCCTTCTGCTCATATTAATGAAGGAACAGCAGATAATTATCCTTTTGATAATGAGTTAACGGCTGAGATGTTTGAGGGTAATGGAATTCCGGTTTACGCTGGGCCAATGGTTACTGTTTTAGGTACTTCTTTACAAAATAAAGATCTATTAAAATTCTTCCATGATTCCACATGGGGAGTTATAGGTTTAGAAATGGAAGGAGCTTATTACCAAAAAGCGATTCAATCAGCATCAAAAATCAGAAAATCAATTAACCCTGATGTAAAAGTAAGATATGCTTATTATGCGTCTGATAATCCATTAGAAACAGGTAGTACATTAGCATCTGGTGGTTTAGGAACTACCGGGGTAAAACCTACTTCTTTAATTACAATTAAAATTTTAGAACAAATTTTTAGTATATAAAAACAGTATTAACTAACCTACTAACTTTACATTTATGAGTCAAGAAACCCCTAA
>CAVBJB010000299.1:0-2887 GCA_963595625.1 Lachnospiraceae bacterium
ATTTTTCATTAAAAAGTTCGTCTTTTACTTGTTCTTTAAAATTAGACTTTAGTATACTACAATCTCCATTTACAATTAGTATGCCAAAATCTTTAAAGATTTCATTAGTAAGAAAAAAAGTTGCATCTGCTAATGTTGAGTGATCTAAATACGCTTGTTTAAATAGAGAAATCAAATAATTTGCTTTGGTACTAGTTCCAAATTCTGTTTCTATACTTTTTAAAACTCTATCTAAACCTTGTGTTGAAAATCGTCCTACAGGACCTTTTTCTTCAGAATTAAATACAAATTTTTTATCCCTAAACTTAAAATGATTAATTTCTTCAAAATCATGATCTTCTGTAGCCATCCAAAAAACGGGAACAAAGTCATAATCATTGTATTTAGTTTTGAGCTGTTCGGATAAATTTATGGCAGAAAGTATTTTATACAGGTAATAAACCGGTCCTGAGAATAAGTTTAATTGATGTCCTGTCGTAATTGTAAAACAGTTTTGCTGCCCAAGTTTTGCGATATTAAGTTTGGTAGCCTCGCTAATATTTTTTTTATCGTGATATTGTTGTCTTATTGCTTTTACTAATAGTTCACGATCTTCTGTAGTAAAATTACTTTGCTTTTCAAGAATTTGATCAGCAAAATTTTCTATTGTAGGAAATCTATTATATAAAGGTTTTAAATTATCTTCTTCATTTAGATAATCTAAAATTAATTTACTGAAGTGTCCAGATTGGTTAGGGTCAATACAATCTACAAGCATAACAATTTTTTGGTAAAAATACTTTAAATGTTTTTTTTAATACTTAATCTAAGTTTAGTATTAGCTACTAAAATACAACAATTAATAGCGAGTACCTAATATTTAAAGTAACTTTGCATTTTTAAATATAGTATATCTTGAAAGATTTAGTTTTAATTACGCCACCATTTACTCAGCTAAATACGCCTTACCCAGGTACGGTTTATTTAAAAGGTTTTTTAAACACTTTAAATAGAAGTGTTTATCAGGCTGATTTAGGTTTAGAGGTAATTTTAGAAATGTTTAGTAGCGCAGGTTTAGAAGAAATTTTTAAACAAGCAAAACTTTATGCTTCTGAACACGAAATATCTGAAAATAGTAAACGTATCATTTCTCTTCAAAATAATTATTTAAAGACCATTGATGTTGTTATAGCGTTTTTACAAGGTAAAAATCAAACATTGGCGCGATTAATAAACCAAGGGAAATTTTTACCAGAAGCTTCGAGATTTAATTCGATATCTGATTTAGAGTTTGCTTTTGGAACTATGGGTAACCAAGATAAAGCCAAACATTTGGCCACTTTATATTTAGAGGATTTATCGGATTTAATTCAGGAGTGTATTGATCCGGAATTCGGTTTTTCTCGTTATGCTGAAAAACTAGGTCGTAGTGCGAATAGTTTTGATGAATTATATGTTGCTTTACATCAAGAAATATCCTTCGTTTCTAAAATAACAATACACAAATTAGAACAAATAATTGCAACTCAAAATCCAAAAGTTATTGGTTTTTCTGTTCCTTTTCCAGGTAATTTATTTAGTGCTTTTGTAATGTGTAAATACATTAAAGAAAATTACCCATCAATTAAGACTGTTTTGGGAGGAGGTTTTGCAAACACTGAACTCCGCTCGGTATCAGATCCTAGAGTGTTTGAGTTTATAGATTACATTACTTTAGATGATGGCGAAATTACTACAGAATTACTTTTAAATCATATAGAATATAATACGAACGAGCTTAAAAGAACTTTTTATTGTGAAAATGGTGCTGTTATATATCAAAATAACAGTTTAAAACCTGATTATAAGTTAGCTCAATGCGGTACACCAGATTATTCAGATTTATATCTAGGCAAGTATTTATCTGTAATTGAGGTTACAAACCCAATGCACAGTTTATGGAGCGATGGACGTTGGAATAAGCTTACAATGGCTCATGGCTGTTATTGGGGAAAATGTACGTTTTGCGACGTTTCTTTAGATTATATTAAAATTTACGAACCTGTTGCTGCACGTTTACTTGTTGATAGGGTAGAGGAATTAATTGCACAAACTGGTGAGAGAGGTTTCCATTTTGTAGATGAAGCTGCTCCTCCTGCTTTAATGCGCGAGTTTGCATTAGAAGTTTTACGAAGAAATTTAGCCATTACTTGGTGGACAAACATTCGTTTTGAAAAGAGTTTTACTAAAGATTTATGTTTGTTATTAAAAGCCTCTGGTTGTATAGCAGTTTCGGGTGGGTTAGAGGTAGCCTCAGACCGATTGTTAGAATTAATCAAAAAAGGAGTTTCAGTTGAGCAAGTTGCAAAAGTAACCAAAAACCTAACACAGTCGGGGATTATGGTTCATGCCTATTTAATGTATGGTTATCCAACCCAAACGGTTCAGGAAACTATAGATTCTTTAGAGATGGTAAGACAATTATTTGAGTTAGGAATTGTACAGTCTGGTTTTTGGCATCAGTTTGCTTTAACAGCACATAGCCCAATTGGAATAAATCCAGAAGCTTTCGGAATTGTTCCTGATTTAAAACCTATTACATTTGCAAATAACGATATTGAGTTTAAAGATAAAACTCAAATAGATCATCATAAATTTTCATACGGTTTAAAAAAGGCGCTGTTTAATTATATGCATGGACAGTGTTTTGATTTTGATTTACAGGAATGGTTTGATTTTAAAATCCCGAAAACTAAAATCCATCCTGACTTTTTATATGATGCCATAGAAGATCAAACAGACCTATTAAAAATTCAATGGAACAAGAAATTAGTTTGGATAGGTACTGACTTTAGTTATAAAATTCATTCTAAATCTAAAAAAGGATTTACTTTTGAAACTATCGAGATTGAAATTAACGGAGTAGATG
>CAVBJB010000300.1:0-2884 GCA_963595625.1 Lachnospiraceae bacterium
ATTTAATATATGACATTTTATACATAGCCCCGATTGCAGCGGCATCCTTTTTATTTTTTTGCAATTCGACTTTGACTCCGCTGAGTCACCAATAAAAATAAAAAGATACAGCGGAAAGCGGGTTGAAGGAGTTTGTGTAAAGGAAATTTGTTAACGCTACAAATAAAAAAGCTACACTTTATTGGAGTGTAGCTTGAGTTTTATGCTTGTAAAAGTTGTAGTATTTTTTGTTCGACCTCCAAGGAATCCCATTTTTCTTGAATGTTGGGTAAGGCTAAAATTTGCTGCATTAGTTCGTTTTGCTTGTCTCCCATTTGTAAGGCATCCGCATACGGATCATGCGAAAAAGTTACGCGATCGTACAATGGCAACCACTTTTCAGGGTGTTTTTTAGCGAAATGTTGTTCAATTTTTTTCTGTAAAAGAAAATTTTCATCTGCTGTTTTAGTTCCCATTTCAATGAAATTTCTAAAAGAAAGTTCGGCAATGGCATCAGCATTTGGTTTTCTAGATTTTTGATATTCGTCTAAAACCTTGGTCCAATTATCCCCGTACTTTTCGATCATTTCTGCTAGAATCGTTACATCCTCGAAACCGGCGTTCATACCTTGTCCGTAAAAAGGAACAATGGCATGAGCTGCGTCTCCAATTAAAGCGACTTTGTCTTTAAACGCCCACGGATAGCATTTCATGGTTACTAAAGAACTGGTTGGATTTTTAAAAAAATCGGTAACTAATTCCGGAATAACTGGGATGGTATCTGGAAAATGGGTTTGAAAAAAAGTTTGAACTTTATCTGGAGTATCTAACGTCTCGAAAGAATTTTCCCCCTCAAAAGGCATAAAAAGAGTGCAGGTAAAACTTCCGTCTAAATTGGGTAAAGCAATTAACATGAACTCGCCTCGAGGCCAAATATGAAAGGAGTTTTTATCTATTTTATGCGTACCGTCTGGATTTGCCGGAATGTTGAGTTCTTTATATCCTGTGTTTAAAAAAAACTGCGAATAGTTAAAACGACTTTGGCGTTGCATACGGTGACGAACCCTTGAGAATGCTCCATCTGCTCCAAAAATCATATCGTAAGATAGAGCTGTCCATTGGCCACGCTCGGTCTCACCGGCGTAAAGGGTAGCGGTTTCTAATTCTACATCCCAAATTCGGGTTTCAAATTTAAATTCTACTCCGTTTTTCTCGGCGATATCGATCATTAATTTGTTTAAACCTCCGCGAGAAATAGAAAATATACTCTCGTTATTTAAGCCATAGGGCTGAAATTTTAAAGGTTGATTTGGTACGTGAATGGCGCGCTTGTTCATAGGGATTCCTATTTGTTGTACTTGCGCATCTATCCCGATACCTTTTAAGGCACGCCAGCCACGGTGGGACATAGCTAAATTGATAGAACGTCCCGAAAAATCGATGGTTCTAATATCTTTACTACGATCATATACATGAACGGTGTGACCCATTTTTTTTAAGTAGGTTGCCAGTAGTGTTCCTACTAAGCCGGAACCCACCACTGCAATTTTTTGAGAATTTTGCATTTATATAGTTTCATCAATCAAATTGGATGGTAAAAATACATATATTTTATGGTTTAGGTTCTAAATAAAAAAAAATCCTCTTAAAAAAGAGGATTTAAAGATTAACGTTCGTAAACACAACAGTTATGTAGATTTTTGTAATCCTCGTCTGTTGCGTTAATTTCTTGTTGAGAAAATTTAGTATCGTGGCCTTGCTTTGCCACTGCTTCCTGCACTTTTTGAGGTGTTGTTTTTTTATCGTTTAATAAAACGTGTAAGGTTTGATCGTCTGCATGCCACTCTGCCGAACGTACACCGCTTACAGAATAAGCTGCTTTTTCGATACGTTTTTTACACATATCACAATTTCCTTTTACCTCGATATCGTATTTACCTTTTACTGGTTTTTCTTGTTGTTTTTCTTGAGCTTGCATGGTTAAACCAAAAAGTGAAACGAATGCAACTAATAAAAATTTTTTCATGATGTTTTTATTTATTGAAATTTATATCGTAATCCTGCGTAATACATTTGACCAAATAAAGGCCCATAGATCATAGAACTATCAAAAGTTGAACCAAAAGGATTGTCATTTCCTAAAATGGGACGCTCTTGTTTGTAGTTAGTGATGTTTTCCCCACCTACATATAATTCAAAATTCTGAGAAAATACTTTAGTAATTTGAGCATTTACAGTTCCGAAAGGATTGGTATAGGGAGCAAATTGATCTGCTGTTGGATTGGTTGCTGTATTTGGTAAACGCTGTTTTCCTAACCAATTATAAGTAGCATCAAACTTCCAGTGTCCTTTACCATGATCGTGGGTTTGGTATTCTGCGTTTGCAAAGAAACGGTGCTTGGCTTGCAAAGGACGTTGTAGATTTCCAGACGAATAGGCGGTTTGTATGTCGTAATATTTATAAGCGGTACGTAAATTTAAATGTTTAATTAGTTCTAAATTAAAATCTACTTGTAAAGAATTTGCGTAAGACGAACCCTTTAAATTATGAAATATTACAGCCTGTGGGCTTGCATCGACATCTACTACGGCTTGGTTTTGAAAATCGGTCCTATAGAAATCAAAACCCGCGTCCGCGCGTTTACCAAATAATATAAATTTTTGATTGAAACTGATTCCGTAATTCCACGCAATTTCTGGATCTAATCCATATAATTTTCCGTTTTGATCTTGCACTATAAATTGCCTAGAGGATGCAAAAAGGTTTTGATTTTCTGCAAAAATATTTGCTGCACGTTTTCCTCGACCGGCAGATGCTCTTATAACAGCATTTTGCCAAGGATTGTATTTAGCATGAATTCTAGGTGTAGCAAAAACTCCCAAACGGTTATGATAATCTAATCTC
>CAVBJB010000301.1:0-2883 GCA_963595625.1 Lachnospiraceae bacterium
TTGTCAACTTTAAATATATTTGAGCCAAATCATCCGGATCTTTGTCAATTTTATTAACAATAATCCGCTCAAAATCCAACCATTTTTCTTTATTTTGTTTTATAAAAGCAATTTCTCTCATTCCGCTAATTTAATAATATATTATGAAATATATAACAATAAATTCTTCACAAAATGTAGCTATCGATTTTAAATCTGCATTAGTATCTCACAGAATTTTAGCCTTTTTAATTGATTATTTTATAATTGGGGTTTATATGTATTTGATGTATAAATTTTTTGCATCCATAGAATCAGATTTAACAAAATATTTTAATTCTCAAAACACAAAAATATTTCTTTTTTTATTTTATTTGCCCGCCTTTTTATACACTTTAATTTCAGAAACAATATCTAATGGTTTTACGATCGGAAAATTTATTGTAGGTATTAGAGTTATTAAGATAGATGGTTTCCAGGCATCTTTTATCGATTATTTTGTACGATGGATGTTTAGAATGATTGAAATTCATACACTAATAGGTTTACCTGCAATGCTGTTAATTTTAATCACCAATAAAAGTCAACGTTTGGGCGAGATGGCATCTGGGACTGCCACAATTAGTTTAAAACAGGATTATAATTTAAGTCATACTATTTTAACTGAGATAAAGGATGATTATCAACCGGTTTTTACTCAGGTTCTTATTTTATCTGATAACGATATGAGAATTATTAAAGAAAATTTTCAGATCGCTCTTAAAAATAAAAACACTAAAACGTTGAATGATTTAACCCGTAAAATTGAAGATGTTTTAGATATTAAAAATCCATATAAAACCAAAGCTGAATTTTTAAATACAATTATTTCAGACTATAATTTTTACACGCAATATAATTAAGTATCTATATGCACTCCACACTTTTTGATTTGTTAGATTTTGCAGGGACTATAGCATTTGCCGTTTCTGGTGCTTTAATAGCCATGAATAAAAAATTAGATGCTTTTGGAGTGTTTATTATTTGTTTTGTTACCGCAGTAGGTGGTGGTACTTTAAGAGATGTTTTAATAGGGAAAACACCCGTAATGTGGATGCATAATCTTATTTATGTATACATTATTATTGCAACTTTTTTTCTAACCATTTTATTTAGAAAACACTTAGATAAATTACGTACATCCATGCTTTTTTTTGATACCATAGGATTAGGTATTTTTACTATTATTGGTATTAAAAAAGGTTTAGCCATAGATTTGCATCCTATAATTTGCATTGCACTTGGTACCATGACCGCAAGTTTTGGTGGTGTAATTAGAGATATTTTGTGTAATGAGATTCCTGCTGTTTTTAGGGAAGAAATTTACGCGACGGCATGTATTATTGGTGGTTCTTTATTTTTTGCCTTGTATTATTTAGGAGTCGAAGAAAATACAAATGTCCTCCTAACAACAATATGTATTATCGCAATCCGATTTATTTCGATAAAATTAAAATGGAGTCTACCTAAATTTAAATCCAATATTTAATAGGTTAAATATAAGTTGCCTTGTATAGGTTTTTTATGGTCAGGATCGTTAAGATATAAAATGTAAAAATAAGTTCCTGCAGGTGCTTTACCAGATTTGGTATCTCCGTTCCATAATGGGGTTTTATTGTTTCCGCTCCAAATTTTTACTCCCCATCTGTTATAAATCTCAAGAACGTAGTGCTCAAAAATATCTTTTAGCCCTTCAATTATGAAATGATCGTTCATGCCATCCTCGTTATTAGATATGGCATTATAAATAGTTGGTAAGCAATTTTTTATTTTAACAGGTATAGGTTTAATTGTTATACAACCTGCTTCGTTCTCAATTCTAACATATAAAATATGCTCTCTCCCATTAACCTCAATGACCTCTTGAATAATGGCGTTATTATTTGCTTCAGCATCTGTTAAAGTATAGTGTAGGGACGTTCTTTGTAAATATTCATCATCAATACCAGCAAGAATTTCATTTGTATTTAGATTTGCTTTGTAAAAACCTAAATTACAAACTACAACTGGGGAGAAGTCTGGTATTTCGTAACTCGTTCTATAAATAATATTCTGTGTAAGAATATTGTTTGTTTCAATAATCTCCGGAATCAATTCCTCTTCATCCACAACTATTTTTAAAGTAAAATTCTCCTCAAAATTTGCGGGGATTGTCAATGTTTTAATATAATCTATACGGTCGCCAATAGGGATATTTCTACTTAAACCTTCTTCCAATAATAAAAAATCATTGGCATAAATTCTATATTTTGTTTGGGCTGGTAAATATTGTGTAGAATTAAAATTAGTGATCGAATAATGAAACGTTATTTCTCTAGAATTACATTCATCATCTATCGCTGTTATAAGGATTGAAGCATCTGGTAACTGAGAATTTAATTTGGTAACTACTGTATTAATTAATACAAAATCCTGACCGGATGTTAAACTTACATTTGCGTTTTGCTGTCCAACAGTTAAAAATTGATCGAGATAATAAATATCCAAGTCCATGTTGTATAATCGGGAAGAACCTGTGATAGAATTTGTTCCGTTAAATGCATTGTCCGCTGGATTTAATGGAGCTCTACTTAAAATATTTCCGTTAAATCTTAAAGTTTCGTTTACAGATAAGTTACGGTCTCCTTCCCAAGCAATAAAACCTATGCTAGAGTTATTGGTGTCTAATACATTAAGAGTCCCTAGGTTTATATTTATGGCGTTTGGCACAGACTCTAATCCGTCATAAATATTTAATTGATTTAGTGGTAAACTATCCGATTCATATACAATTAAAATTGCCCAGCCCCCAAAATTTGTTCCGTTAAAGCAATAGTCATTAATATATTCTGTGAGATCAAGGTCAGAAACTGTAAAATTTATCTC
>CAVBJB010000302.1:0-2880 GCA_963595625.1 Lachnospiraceae bacterium
ATGTTAAAAGATACCGTATGGAAACAGGTAAAAATACAAGTTATTCTTTGTTAATTGGAGACTCTAAAGAGGTTGATGAGTTTAGAATTTTGATTAATAAAAGAAAAGATTTTGGTTATCAAATTGTTAATCAAGATAACTTACCCATCGAGTCAGTTTCTTCTATAATAAATGAGAAAACTATAGATACTATATTTTGCTCTATCAGCGAATTAAATAATAATAATATTACCTATTTTACAGAATTAGCTGATCAGTATAAAATAAAATTAAAAATTATACCAGAATATCGATTTATATACGCCAAAAATATAGATATTCATTATGTAGATCACTTACCAATTATCACGTTTAAAAATTCTCCTTTAGACGAAGAATTATCTAAGTTTTTTAAACGTATATTTGATGTGGTATTTTCATTATGTGTTATAGTTTTTATTTTATCTTGGTTAATTCCGTTATTAGGCTTACTCATTAAGTTAGAATCTAGCGGGCCAATATTCTTTAAACAAAGTAGACCTGGTATATTTGAAAAAGAATTTTTCTGTATTAAATTTAGATCAATGCGTCCAAATACAACTACAGAAAAGGAAGCCTCAAGAAATGACCCAAGGGTTACAAAAATTGGTAAATTTATTCGTAAAACATCATTGGACGAAATGCCTCAGTTTATAAATGTCTTACTGGGAGATATGTCCATCGTAGGACCTAGACCCCATTTATGGACTCAAAATAAAACCTATGGTCCCAAACTAAAAAAATACATGTCTCGTCATCAAGTAAAACCAGGTATTACAGGTCTTGCACAAGTACGTGGATTTAGAGGTGAAATTGAAACTGATTTTGATATGATTAACCGCATCAAATATGATAATTTTTACATTGAAAATTGGTCAATTTTACTTGATATTAAAATCATTATACAAACAGTTATTAATATTTTTAAAGGAGAAGAAAAGGCATATTAATGAAAGAAGGATTAGTCTCTATCATAACACCAACCTATAATTCCGAACAATTTATTGTTCAAACCATACAGTCTGTACAAGCGCAAACCTACACCAATTGGGAAATGCTTATTGTGGATGATTGTTCTACAGATTCTACTTTCGAGATTTTAAAACAACAATCGGCTTTAGATTCTAGAATCAAAATTCAAAAATTAAATAAAAATTCAGGTGCAGCCATTGCTCGTAATAAAGGGATTGATTTAGTTGAGGGGTCTTACATGACTTTTTTGGATGCAGATGATATTTGGTTTCCAGACTTTATAGATAATTCTATTAAAACTATAAAATCAACCGGTTATTCCTTTGTATTTTCTTCTTACAGAAGATCAAATGAAAATCTTGAATTTATATATTCAGATTTTATAGTTCCTGAAAAAGTAACGTATACTGACATTCTAAAAACAAATTCTATAAGCTGTTTAACAGCTTTTTTAGATATAAAAACTTTAGGTAAAAAGACTATGCCAGTTATACGTAAACGTCAGGATATGGGTTTGTGGTTACAATACTTAAAAGAAATTCCTTATGCATACGGTATTAAAGAACCTAAAGCAATTTACAGAATTAGAGAAAATTCTTTATCTAGAGATAAAAAGAAATTGATAAAATATCAGTGGGAATTTTACAGAAAGGTCGAGAATCTAAGTGTCATTAAATCCTTTTATTACTTACTAAATTGGATGTATCTAGGATTTATGAAATATAGAAATTAAAATAGCAGCTCTTATTGGAGCTGCTATTTTATTTATATAAATTTTTGAAATTGTTTTAATTTTCCTCTTGCAGTTCTTTCTAAACTATCTTTTTTAGTAAAGATATAGTTTAAATTAGGTTCTAAATACTTATCCCCTGCTTTGATAATCTCTTTTTTTTCTTGATCGGTTAACGCTTTGTTTGCAACGTATTCAATCTCAAAAGTATTTAAAGCTTGTTGTTTAATGATAAATTCTTTAACATTTCCATCATCTTTAATAACACTCTTGGTAACATAGTAAAAAGTTAATCCGGGTGCTTTTTTACCCGAGGGTAATTCTGCAATATCATTGGTTCTCCCAATTAATTTTTTTAGTATAGCATTTTTAGCGGTTGATTTTTCATCAATTATTCCAACATCTCCTATTTCGTATCGTATAAAAGGATGTGCTTTATTGTATAATGAGGTTATCACTATTTTGCCTTCCACTCCATTACGTACGGGTTGGTTGTTTTCATCTAGAATTTCTATAAATAACGTTTCCGTATTTAAGGCCCATTCTCCTTTAGGATTTTGAAACGCAATTAAATCAAGCTCAGATGCTCCATATTCATTCACAATAGGAATTCCAAACTGAGTTTCCATTAATAATTTATCTTCTTCAAAAAGCATTTCCGAAGTTACTAAGCAAACGTTTAAAGTTGGGCAAATCTCTTTTAAAATTATGTTTTTTGACTGTAAAAACTTAGCAAATAAAACGATGGAAGACGTGTAACCGTTGATGTAATCAAACTTTGATTTTTTAAATTTAAGAAGAACTTTTTCTAAGAATTCATCGTTTAAATTAAAAATTGGAAACCGATAACGTTTAGATAAAAAGTCTTTAAACCTTTCTTTGTAATAACCTACTTTATCTAAAGGAATTCCGTAAAATCGAGCTTGGTACGAGGTATTGTTATCTATACCATATTGACCAAATTTATGAATTATGGAATTCCACGTTAAGGCATGGGCCCATTTATCTTTTGCAAATACAAACGGATCACCGCTGGATCCTGAAGTTTTATTTAAAAAAATGTTTTTTACATTATAACCCTTACTTAAACGTTGCTCAATTGGTTTTTGTAGATTTTTTTTGTTTAAAATGGGTAATTCTTCCCAATTGGTAAAAGTATC
>CAVBJB010000303.1:0-2866 GCA_963595625.1 Lachnospiraceae bacterium
TAAGATAGTTTCATGATTACGGATCAAAATACAAGCTTTTCGTTAACAATTTCTGATGCGGAAAAGGCTTCGAACAGTTATTTAATTGCTTTGTTAGCTGCGTTTGTTGGCCCTCCGTTTCCTATTGTAAATTTAATGGCTTGTATTATCTTTTATTTTGGTAACCGTAAATCGTCCTACTATGTGCGCTTTCATTGTACACAAGCACTATTAAATCAGCTTGTATTATTTTTGTGTAACAGTATATTATTGTTTTGGACTCTTAGGATATTTTTCTCGGATCTATATCTAAATAAAAATTATTTCATTTATCTGTTACTCGTAATTTTAATAAATTTTTTTGAATTCATTGCCACCATATTTTTAGCCATTAAGGTCAGAAAAGGGAAGCATGTTAAGTTGTTTATCTTAGGTGATATAACACAAATTATGTTAGGGCCAGAACCTAAAATCAAAAAAACATAAATACATTATAAAAAGCCGCATAAATTTTTATTTATGCGGCTTTTATATTTATCGTAAAATTACAGAAACTTCTATAAATTATTTAAAATCGTAATAACGAGCACCTACTAAATTAGGATCTTCATTTTCAATGTAATCCAAAGCATATTCATTTACAGGAGTACAAACCGGAGTTTTTAATTCTTTTTTATGTAAAGCTTCATACGTTGCAAAATCTATAGCTTTGCTAGTTTCTAAAACCTTAAAGATAGATTCTTTAGGTAAACCAGAAATCCAGTTTTCTTGAATGTAACCTTCAAACACCTTAGATTTAGACCCCGATCCGTAAGCAATAAAGCCAAAAGCTTGGTTTGTTAAATCTTCGTTTTTATCCGCAAAATACGTTAGTGTAGAAAGTAAACCTAAAAAGATAGAACCTGTATAAATATTACCAACCTGACCCGATGCTATTTCAGACGGTGCAATTTTATCATTTACTAAATTCATATACATTTCAGATTTAGAAAAAGCTTTTACTTGATCCTTATAATCAGGAGCATCCACAGCAATTAAATCAGGATTTTCTGCTAATACAATTTCATGAAAGGTACGTCTACCTTGGTAACAATACGGTAAATGCATCAATACAGATTTCCAGTTTTCGTAACGTTTAATAGCTTCAAATCCATTTTCAGATTTAAAATCGGCGTAAGCTTCTGTAATTCTATTTACATAACATTGGTTTGAGTATTGTCCTTCAAAAACCGGTTGATCTTTATAAATGGAAATTTCTGCCTCCAAAACGCCAAACCATTCTGGGTTTTCTGTTGTATTAGTAATCGCTTGTTTAGTTACAGTTCTTCTGGGTTTAAAAAAATCAAAAACACTTTCCGTCCCAACACCAACAGCCCCCTCAAAAGATAAAACCCTTGGGTTAGCCGATAGTAATAAGGCAATAGCACCTGCACCTTGTGTATATTCTCCAGTTGAGGCTAAATCGTATTTAGCATAATCCGTGGCAATAACTATAGCTTTTTTAGTAGGATTTGCACGTACAAAATCCAAAGCATTCTGCATCGCATCTACCGCGCCAATACAAGCAAAAGTATGATCTACTGCGTCACAATTTTTAAAAGTACGCGCACCCAATTGTTGCTCCAACAGTCCTAAAACATAAGAGGCAACAGGTTTAGAACTATCCACACCACTCTCTGTACCAACATAAAGTTTGGCTATATCTTTAAGGTTAAGATCCGGATTTTGTTTTATTAATTTTAATGCAGCATTAGCAGCTAAAGTAACTACATCTTGGTAGGTGTCTAACACAGCCATTTTTTGCAAGCCTAAACCTTTAATTAATTTTAAAGGATCTATGCCGCGTTGTTGAGCTAAAGCTTCTATAGGAAGATGAATTTTAGGTATGTCAAAAGCAAGACTATCTATACCAACTTTCATAATATATTTAAGTTTAAGTGAAACGCAAATTTACGTCTTAATTAAATAATTAACTAATATGACTATTAAAAATAAAAAACGCCTATAAAACTAGATTTTATAGGCGTTTAGATCATTTTATAAGTTAGAGAACGTATCTCCTTGTTTTAAATCTCCAGTATTAAACCCTTTCATAAACCATTCTACACGTTGTTTAGAAGTACCGTGAGTAAAAGTTTCGGGTTGTACATATCCTTGCATTCTGCTTTGTATGGCATCATCACCAACAGCTTGAGCCGCACTAATAGCTTCTTCAATATCATCAGCGTCTAAATACTTTTTATTATGATGGGCCCAAACACCTGCATAAAAATCAGCTTGTAATTCCTGAGCAACAGATAATTTGTTTCCTTCAACCTCGCTACTACGTTGCTGTAACTGGCGTACTTTGGAATTTGTACCAACCAAATGTTGTATATGGTGGCCTACCTCGTGAGCAATTACGTAAGCAATAGCAAAATCACCACCTTTAGCTCCAAATTTTGTTCTTAGCTCCTCAAAAAAGCGTAAGTCCATATATACTTTTTCATCGCCAGGGCAGTAAAAAGGTCCAGCTGCTGCTGTTCCGGTTCCACAAGCGGTTTGTACTTGATCGTCAAATAAAACCATTTTAGGATTTCTGTACGTTAAGCCGTTTTCCTGAAAAAGCTTAGCAAATATATCTTCAGTATCTGCAAAAACAACTTTTACAAACTCTCCAACTTCAACTTCTTCGCTACTTAATTGTCTAGTAGTTTGTCCACCACCAGTAGTTACTTCTTGTTGTTGGTTTACTTGGTTTAATACAGTACCAATAGTTTGACCAGTTTCTCCACCAAAAGTCATTAATAAAAAGGCAATGATACCAATAACTCCACCTCCGGCAACTACTTTACCAGCACCACCACTTTTTCCTCTGCGATCTTCTACGTTGTCAGACTGTCTTCTG
>CAVBJB010000304.1:0-2860 GCA_963595625.1 Lachnospiraceae bacterium
TAATTATTCTATTATACTGAATTAAATTCAATAAAATCAACAATGTGAATCGTTTTTTTACAAATACGTAAAATTCAATGCTAAAGTTGCTAAATTCTAAAAAAACGACTGAAAAAACTACCAAATTGACATTTTAAAATGGTACACTTTTAGTGTTATAGTAGGGAAATTATAATATTTTCTTCTGTAAAATTTTCTGCTTCAGCTCTGTAATTTTTAACAATTCTGTGTCTCAGAATTCCAACAGCGACAGCTTTTACATCTTCTATATCCGGAGAAAATTTGCCATTGAAAACGGCATGTGTTTTTGCAGCTAAAATTAGATTTTGTGATGCTCTTGGTCCTGCTCCCCAATCTATATATTTCTTTATTATTTCTGTTGCAAATTCTCCTTGAGGTCTTGTTTTACCAACTAACTTAACGGCATACTCTATTACATTATCAGCCACCGGAACTCTTCGAATAACTGATTGGTAATCTAAAATTTCTTGTGCTGTAAACAGCGGATTAATATTTGGATTTAAATTTGATGTGGTTGCTTTTACTACACTTACCTCTTCTTCAAATGTTGGGTAATTTAATTTAATTGAAAACATGAAACGGTCCAATTGAGCCTCTGGTAAAGGGTAAGTCCCCTCCTGCTCTATTGGGTTTTGAGTAGCTAATACAAAAAAGGGTTGAGGAAGTTTGTAGTGAGAACCCGCCATTGTAACCGCTTTTTCTTGCATGGCTTCTAAGAGTGCCGCTTGGGTTTTAGGTGGAGTTCTATTGATTTCGTCCGCAAGAATTATATTTGAAAATATGGGTCCTTTTAAATATTTAAAATTTCTGTTGTCATCTAAAATTTCACTTCCTAAAATATCCGATGGCATTAAATCCGGAGTAAACTGAATACGTTTAAAATCTAATCCTAATGCCTGAGCGATAGTATTAACCATTAAGGTTTTGGCTAAACCTGGTACACCAACTAATAGGGCATGTCCTCCTGAAAAAATACTTAATACGATTTGATCGACTACTTGGTTTTGACCTATAATTACCTTAGATATTTCGGATTTTAGTTTTTTTTGTTTTTCAACAAGTTGTTGTATTAAAGCTACATCTGACATATAGTTTTTTTAATTAGTTATAAAAAAAAAGAGTTAGTAATAGTGGGTACTAAAACTAACTCTTTTTTTATAAATATAAAATTTTATTTCTTTAACAAATCATGTTGAAATGCACAATCTTTATAGGTTGGATTTACATAGATGTATGTGTCTTTAATTGTTTTTTTAAGCCACTTTTCGATTTCTCTTGTCTTTTTTTGGTTCAAGGCAATGTTCTTGATTTTCATGTAATCTGTAGCAAAATCGGCATAATGCTCGTCGATTTTATTTGTAACTGCAAAAATTTTGTACTGTTTGTTACCTTGATTGTCTAATTCTTGAAATGGAATTGAAACTTGGTTTACTGCTAAATCAGATACTTTGTTATATAAAGATGGATCTAATTTAGTAAGTTCAAAACGGGTTTCTAAAGTTCTTGGATTTACTAATTTACCCCCGCTGTTTTTAGTTTCTTTTTCATCAGAATATTTTACTACAGCTTCTGCAAAAGTAATTTGTCCAGAAACAATTTCATTTCTTGCTTTTTCGGCTCTTTCCTTAGCCTCTAACTCTGCAGACATAGAAACTTTAGGCGACATTAAAATATGACGTAATTCAACATCTTGTCCTTTTATTTTTTCTACATAAATAATATGATATCCAAAATCTGTTTTAAAAGGCATTGATATTTCTCCCTCTTTTAAGCTGAAAGCAACATCTTTAAATTCTTTAACAAAGGGAGTCTTTTTATTCATTTTATAATATCCACCATTAGATCTTGATCCTGGATCCTCGGTGTATAAAACGGCTTTAGAGAAGAACGACCCACCGTCTAAAACCTCTTGTCTTAATTGTTTTAAACGATCTATAACTTCTTGCTCAGCTTCTTTGCTCACTTTTGGTTTAAAAAGAATCTGGGAAATTTCAACTTCGGCACCAAAATGCATTAACGAGTCTTTAGGTATCCCAATATAAAATTGTCTAATTTCCTCTGGAGTAATGTCTACATCATTGATAATCTTATCACGCATTCCCTCAGCTAGTTTAGACTCTTTGATAATTTCTGCTAAAGCAGCTTTTAAATCATCAGCGTCTTTTTTCTTATAAAATTTAACAATTTTATCCATAGAACCTCCGGTTTGCTCCATCATAGATTCTAACTGTTGCGTTACTAAACTGTTAACTTCAGCGTCTGTAACTACGATAGAATCTTGAATGGCTTGGTGGGCAAAAACCTTGTCCTCTATTAATGAACCTAAAAGCTCACATCGAGATACGCCTTGCGTAGGAATATTTTGAGCAGCTAATTCTAAATAACGTTTATCAATATCGGATTCCAAAATTACGTAATCCCCAACTAAACCTATGACACCGTCAATTTTTTGTTTATTTTGTGCATGTCCTTGTATAGCAGTAAAAGCTATAGAAGCTAATGCTAAAGCTTTAGTGTAACCTAAAATTCTTTTTATCATCACTTATTAATGTGTTACTATTTAATATTTAATGTGGATTTAACCTCATTAAAAACGGCTTGATCTAACTTAATGTCAAATTCATTTTTTAAACGATCTACCCATCCACTCTCAAGTTGAATTTGATAATCACTAATGACTCTACTTTTAGCTTCGTCAAAACTTAATTGTGTTTGCGGTAAAACTTCGTTGATCTTTACTATATAAAAATACTCTTTATTCTGTATGATATTGCTGATTTTTTTTGATTCGTCTAAGGGTTGTGGTAAAGCCGGATCATTAACCTCAAAAATATCTTTA
>CAVBJB010000305.1:0-2837 GCA_963595625.1 Lachnospiraceae bacterium
AGGCAGGTTTCTCAATATCAAAGTAAACTAACCCACTTGTAAAATCTTTCGGGTTTGTATACCCCCAATACAAGTACGGAAGTAACTCACTAGTTAAAATACTAGCAGTTTTTGCGAAAAAAGGGCTGTACACACCTGCCACAGCGTTTCTATTATTTTGTGCAAAATTAAGTAATATCAGTGCACTCGCGGTGTAAAAAATACTCCAGTAATAGCTAGGTAACCATACACTACCGCACAGGCTAAACTTTCGATACCCTGAAATTGTCCCTAATTTTAAGTAAAAGGCCACATACCTACTTCTCCCTAGCATATACCTAGCATGCCCCCTAAAATCAGCCACATGATTAAATTTTTTTTGAATAATTTCTTGTGGTCGGTACGCACCACCGTAGGCAACTGTTTGGTATTTTTGAGTATTAATTTCGATTGGTTTTTGTAATCTTAGTTTTTCACCAAGAGCTCGTATATTTATAGTCCAAAGTATAGCCTCTCAATACCTTTTACTTAGTGTATAATCTAAAAGGTTGGTTTCTCCCGAAAAACCATGCAAATATTTTTCTATTGTTTTTATTTCGATAATTTCAGTGCGCAAGCTGTAGTAGGTACCCGTAAAACTCAAAGAGTTTTCATTAAGTATTTTCTCAAAAGGGTTACGCTCAATCCCAATAAATAACATATTTGCTTCGCCGTTTACTATAAAATACACAATTGTTAGTATTAATGTTAAATTATCTGCCTGTACGCCCCTCACTAATTTAAAAGATTCTCCTCTCAATTGCATAGCTCTAACATATTCATTTTTTGGTTTAAACCTTACCGATAACCTAAGTGCTTTGAACCTGGAGTCGATCCTTACTTGACCTGAAAGTGTTTTAGTCGATCCCCCTAATTGCCCAGTAGCTTGCAACCTTTTTTTATATTTTTTAGTGCGTAAATACCCCCCTACTAACTTATTTACAGTGCGCAACCTGAATAAGTGCTTAGTTAATTTTTTGTCCCCAATAACCACTTCGGGTATAGCAGTAAACCTAAAATTTTCAAATCTTTTATTTTTTTTTATTTCCAACAATTTTTTCGTATTTGCGACAATTTCTTGAGTTTGCAAATTATTGCTGAAAAGGATACCCCGTTTCTTTGAATTTTTCGTATGCAATACACGCCTACTTTTTAAGGTTTTCAATAACAAGCTAATGCTTCTAGTATTTGGTAAAACCTCTACTGTACCCCTACCACCTACTTTACGCATTCTTGGGTTAAAGTGTACTTTTTCTAGGTATCTTGAGCCTATAAGGATTCTTTTTATGTTACGTAGTTTAAATATAGAAATTGGTAACTTAAACCAATTACTTATTTTTTTATTGTATGTTTGTGGAGCTACTTTATTTATTGTTAGATTTTCGTTATATTTTACTGATTTTCGTCTAACGGTTCAAACATCAGGCCCAAGTAGGTTATTAGGAGGCGTAAAGTAATTATTTATATTGTCATACAGGCGACTTTTAACTATTTTATGTTTTTTTAAAAATAAAGATTTAAAAAACCTAAAGTCTGATGGGTATTGTTTAAATGATCTTACGTCATCGAAGTATCCTTTTCCGAAAACCCCCCTTGGTATTTTTTTTAATCTATTTGAATAAACATATTCACGGAACCTCACCCTAAGCTCAACCGGGTCTGTCTCATGCCTATAATCCCATGAGTGGGTTTTTACTTCGAAACCAGCATTCGCCCTTCTTATACCCTTGTTTGGCCTGCTAAACTTCTGCATATTAGCTGAGTGATCTCAAGTGTTATTAGCAACCCTTAAACCCCATTTAAATTTTTTACCTTTTTCTTCAAACCCCGACATAGTACGTTCATTTACCCAAAATCTGTGAATTATTGGGGTTTCATTATTTTTATATAACCTTCCCGGCAGTAATATATTTTTTAGTAACGATTTTCTCACAATATGCTTAATTTTATACTTGCTGGGGTATTTTTCATTAGTTGGTAATTTAAATTTAGATATGCCAGCACCAATATAGTTATTTTGAAGTCCACTACCTCGAAATAACCGGTTACTTTTCAAATTATTTTCTTTTTCAGATAAAATACCTGCCAACCCAAAGTTCCAGTATCTGACGTCAAACATGTTAGAACCACGTAATTGTTTCTGGTTACGCATACCCCATGTATTATAAAAAATTTTTAAATTTTTTTTACTTTTTAGACTAATGACTGATATAGTTGCCTTTTTTACTAGTTTCTTTACCCTACTTTCGGGTAAAGAAATTTTACCACTCGTACGCCTTACTATTTCTAACCTTTGTAATTCCAGGCTCCCAAAACCCTCATTCAGGTTTAGCCCATCTATATACAGCTCAGGTGCAAAAAAGTTTGTTCCACGCGTCAGTCCCCTAAACTGCCCCAGTCTTGACTCCTTTTTGTAAGTAGGCACCGCACCTTTGTCTGCAGCGATTGTAAGCATTTTGCCCAAAACTCCTACCCCCACACCACCTCGTAATTTATAACTATTTACTACTCTTTGGTTTACAGCCCAACCGTATTTTAGTGCCTTGGGCTTGTATCTTCCAAGTATCTCATCTTTATAAAGTTTCTCAAGCATTTCCCCCCTAAAATTTCGTTTTCATATGAAAAATTGTCCAAATATAAAGGGCCTTTCCATTGGTAATATTTTTTTTGAAATATATTCAGTTTCAAAACTACCTTTAATCTTTATTTTTGGGTTTAAATACTCATACGATCCAGGAATCGATTTAGAACCTATTTTTGGCATAACATCTCTAAATTTTACAAATAATTCCGAAAAGTTATTTTGATATGCCCAAACA
>CAVBJB010000306.1:0-2831 GCA_963595625.1 Lachnospiraceae bacterium
ATCATTCAAGTATTTTAAAAAGTATTTTTGGAGATCGTTTAGAAAATATTTTATTCTCCATAGCTGATTTTGCAGGTTTAAAACAGAGTTCAATGCACTTAATTGCAAATACATCTGTTACCAGTGTATTTGAATCTCTAAAAAGCATGGTTCCTAGTTTAGACACACAATCTATAAAAAATATTTTAAAAGATAATCAAGGTCAAATTTTAGGCTTATTACCAGCAGGTTTAGCTACAGATCTAGGATCAAAAACAACATTTGACTCTATTAAACCAAATTATACAGATCCTAAGTTAGAAAATAAAGAACCTGTAAGAGCGCAAACTACGTACAGAGAACCTGAACCACAGAGAACAAATACTGTAGGTGTAGCAGAGGACAAAGGATCGAATCCTTTAAAATGGATTATTCCTTTATTAATTTTGTTAGCAGTAGCATTCTTTTTATGGAGAGGATGTAATGACAAAGAAGTAGTAACTACCACAACTACTGTTGATACACTAAATGTAGATACAGTGGATACTGTTGATGTTGTTGATGAAGTTGCTCCGGCAAGAGAAAGTTTAATGGTCGAATTACCTAACGGAACAACTCTGAATGCTTACAAAGGTGGTATTGAAGAGAAATTAGTAGAATTTTTAAAGACAGACTATAAATCCTTAGGGGATACTAAACTTAAAGAAACTTGGTTTGATTTTGATAATTTAAATTTTGAAACGGGAAGTGCAGTTGTTACTGCGGACAGTAAAGTTCAATTAGATAATATTGTTGCCATTTTAAAAGCTTTCCCTGAAGCAAAACTTAAAATTGGAGGATATACAGATAAAACCGGAAATGAAGCTGTAAATAAGAAATTATCTGCTGATCGTGCCAATGCTGTAAAAGCTCATTTAGAAGCAGCTGGTCTTGGTAAACAAGTTGATGGTGCTGAAGGTTACGGTTCTGAATTTGCAAAATACAGTGCCGATGCACCTGAAGAAGAAAGAGTATTAGATAGACACGTATCTGTAAGTGTTAGATAAAAATAAAAACCGATTAAGAATATCTTAATCGGTTTTTTATTTTTTTTAAATTTTCTCTAGTATTAAAGAAACTTTATTAAAATCTGCTGCTGCATTTGTTACCTCTCTATACATATTGTATTGAGAAACAGGTAAAATATCAAAGTGATAATATTCTGTATTCTTTACAATTAATACATTCTCTTTAATTTCATAGCTAGAAATAAACTCTCCTACTTTTTTACCATTTTCATCATTTAAGATCTTATTAAATACTAAGGCTTCAGGATTTTTTACTTTATAGCCGTTAGGTAAAATAACTTTTATGTCCCTTAAATAATCGTTTGGATAATTAAGTTCTACAGGTAAAACACGTTCCTTTTGTTGATATAGTTCCATTTGTGCACCTATAACTTCACCTAATTTTACTATTATATTATTACCCGCACGTTGAATTAATTGGTCTGCATCCGAAGTAATAGTGATATTAAAAGGTTTTAAGCCTAAATTGGCTATTCCTTCATTTTGTGTTTTCACATCAATTTTAGAAGATTTAACCCCATAGTTTTTTCCAAAATCTTGTAATATTTCTTCCCACGAATTTTTTGCTACTAAATCAACTAATCCTTGAATTTGAGTTGCTTGGTATCCACCAAAACTAATGTTTGATTTAAAAGTTGGATTAAACGCATTTTTAGAAAAATCAAGCGTAATATCCATATTGTTATAAGTAAAATTTGGCTCGAATTCCAACTTTTTAATCTCATTAACTGGCATTAAATTACCACCAAAATCTTTAGTTTTTATAAATAACCCATAATTATTATAAAAAGAATAATCAATAACTGGGAATCTAAACATTCTATTTTGTGGTTCTAAGTATTTATTCTCTTTTGGGAAATAAAAAATAATATCATCTAAATAATCGAAGGATTGAAAATTTGGATCCACAATTGCATCCTCTCTTTCAGAAGTAAAAACGATTTGATTATCAATATTGAATTTCTTGAAAAGTTGATAAAACAGCTTAGTTAAATTTATCTGCCCAATATCTCCTAAAGATAATGCATCAGATAAATTTTCGTTTTTAGAGTATTTATAGTATCTAACCTTATTTTTAACTACATCTTCAATGGCTCTAATTTGATCCGCTTGATTTGATTTTTTAGCAATGGTTTTAGCTAAATTTTCAAACGCTTTTTGATCTTTTTTTTCGTACTCTTTGTTTAAAAGATTAAATATGTTAGTCGTTAAAGATGTAAAGTTGTAAATATTAGTTGTATTGTTATAAAAGTTTTTATCTAATTTATATCTAAACGATTTTGCGTTACGGGTTTGGTTGCTATATTTTTCATCGTCTGGATTAACATTTAAATTTTTAGCCTCTAACACTAACGTTTTTTTATTTTTGTATAAATCATCTTTATAAATTAAAGAAGGTAAACCGTTGTAAGAAGTATGTGCATACTCTAAATGATCGCCATGAATATACTCAAAACTATAATTAACTATTGGCCATTTGTTTTGTACCTCAATATACATACCGTCTAACTTTGGATTGCGCTCAATCATATAATATTTTTCGATGATAGAACCTTTTTGTAATCCGTTTACAGCAAAATAATTGTATGTATATCCTTTTTCTTGATCAACTTCTTGTTTAATATCAGAATCTTTTAATTCCTGAATCTTATCTCCTGTAATTACTCGTAATTTATTAACAATTAAATCCTTTGGATTAGAAAATGGAATATACACTCGATTGTAACTTTCAACAGCTAAGTCTGAATTTAAAAGTACTTTTTCATGTAATAAATAATACTCTAC
>CAVBJB010000307.1:0-2826 GCA_963595625.1 Lachnospiraceae bacterium
AAGCCACCTTTTAAAAGATACAGCGGATAGCCCGGCGGGGATGTTTACAGAAAAGAGTTTATTAAATGAGTAACTTAATAGAATTGGAAATTGTACGATTTTAGCTTAAAATCCCCGCAACGCCCAAAAGTGTATTTTTATTAAATAATTGTTTGTTATTCTGATAAATTATAGGGGGAAATGTTTTAGAATATTCAAACAAAAGGTTATTTTTGTGCTTTCAACAACAACACAACTAACAATAAACATAATGATTCATTTTTTTGTGAACCAAAAGGGCACTGTATATGGTGTTCAAACTACTTCAGAATTAAGTGCAGAAACGGTAACTAAGTTAAATTGGTTATTTGGTAATGCCACTAAAATTGAACAAACTACCCTAAACGATTTTTACGTTGGCCCACGTGCGGCAATGATTACGCCTTGGAGTACTAATGCGGTTGAGATTACGCAAAACATGGGAATTGAAGGCATTATTCGAATTGAAGAATTTGAAAAAGTTGCGGAAGATTTTACGGATTTTGACCCGATGATTTCTCAAAAATTTGCTGCGTTAACGCAAGATATGTTTACCATTGCTATAAATGTAGAACCTATTTTAGAGATTGAAGATATTGAGGCGTACAACCAACAAGAAGGTTTAGCTTTAAGCCCTGAAGAAGTTGAATACTTAAACAACTTAGCAAAAAAATTAGGTAGAAAATTAACGGATTCTGAGGTTTTTGCCTTTTCTCAAGCCAACTCAGAACACTGCCGTCACAAAATTTTTAACGGGACTTTCGTTATTGACGGCGTTGAACAACCTACATCCTTATTTAAATTAATCAAGAAAACATCTGAAACAAACCCAAACGGAATTGTTTCTGCATATAAAGATAATGTTGCTTTTGTAAAAGGACCAAAAGCAACTCAATTTGCACCACTTTCTGCTGATAAACCAGATTTTTATGCTGAAAAAGAATTTGAATCGGTTATTTCATTAAAAGCAGAAACGCACAACTTCCCTACTACTGTTGAACCATTTTCTGGTGCTGCAACAGGAGCTGGAGGAGAAATTCGTGACCGTTTAGCTGGAGGTCAAGGTTCTTTACCTTTAGCAGGAACAGCGATTTACATGACGTCTTATTCTCGTTTAAACGAAGATCGTCCGTGGGAAAATGCTGTTGAAGAACGCGATTGGTTGTACCAAACACCAATGGATATTTTAATTAAAGCATCTAACGGAGCTTCTGATTTCGGAAATAAATTTGGTCAACCGTTAATCGTTGGATCTGTTTTAACTTTTGAACACGAAGAACAGTTCGACAAGCTCACTGGAACGAGCCGCAAAATTGGTTACGATAAAGTAATCATGCAAGCAGGTGGTATTGGATACGGAAAATTAGACCAAGCCATCAAACACAAACCTGAAGTTGGTGACAAAATTGTGATTTTAGGAGGTGAAAACTACCGTATTGGTATGGGTGGAGCTGCGGTTTCGTCTGCTGATACTGGAGCTTTTGGTTCTGGAATTGAATTAAATGCGATTCAACGTTCAAATCCTGAAATGCAAAAACGTGCAGCTAACGCGGTTCGTGGTTTAGTAGAGTCTGACAACAACCCAATCGTATCTATTCACGATCACGGTGCGGGTGGACACTTAAACTGTTTATCTGAATTAGTTGAAGAAACAGGTGGTTTAATTGATTTAGACGCTTTACCTGTTGGAGATCCAACGTTATCTGCCAAAGAAATTATTGGTAACGAATCTCAAGAACGTATGGGATTAGTTATTGGTGAAAAAGATATTGAAACGTTACAAAAAATCGCTGATCGTGAGCGTGCGCCAATGTACACTGTTGGAGACGTAACTGGTGATCACCGTTTTACTTTCGAATCTAAAACTACAGGTGAAAAACCTATGGATTACGCTTTAGAAGACTTCTTCGGATCGTCTCCTAAAACGGTTATGACAGATACGAAAATTGATAGAAATTATGCTGAATTAACATACAGCACAGAAAATATTCCTACGTATTTAAACCAAATGTTACAATTAGAAGCGGTTGCTTCTAAAGATTGGTTAACAAATAAAGTAGACCGTTGTGTGGGCGGACGTGTTGCCAAACAGCAATGTGTTGGACCTTTACAATTACCTTTAAACAACGTGGGTGTAATGGCTTTAGATTTTAAATCTACAGAAGGTATTGCAACTACAGTTGGTCACGCTCCTATTGCAGCTTTAGTTGATCCGGTTGCGGGTTCTCGTAATGCCATTGCAGAAGCTTTATCAAACCTTGTTTTTGCTCCAATTAATAACGGTTTAGCTGGTGTTTCTTTATCAGCAAACTGGATGTGGGCTTGTAACAACGAAGGTGAAGATGCGCGTTTATACGAAGCTGTTAAAGGATGTTCTGACTTTGCAATTGAATTAGGAATCAATATTCCAACAGGAAAAGATTCACTTTCAATGAAACAAAAATATCCAAACGGTGAAAATGTAATTGCTCCTGGAACAGTTATTATTTCGGCTGCTGGAAACTGTACAGATATTAATAAAGTAGTTGAACCGGTTTTAAATAAAGAAGCAGGATCTATTTACTACATCAATTTATCTCAAGATACATTTAAATTAGGAGGTTCATCTTTCGCTCAAATTTTAAATAAAATCGGAAATGAAGTTCCTACAATTAAAGACGGAGCTTACTTTAAAAAGGCTTTCAATACCATTCAAAACGCTATCAACACTAATTTAATTGAAGCAGGTCACGATATCGGATCGGGTGGTTTAGTTACTACTGTATTAGAGATGGCTTTTGCAGATGTTAATTTAGGTGCAAACTATGA
>CAVBJB010000308.1:0-674 GCA_963595625.1 Lachnospiraceae bacterium
GCAATACGCTCAACATAACACGTAACACATAAAAACATAACACATATAAATTATAATTATATAAATCTAAATACAACGTTTCAAAGTTACCTCCATTTTCTTTCCCGTCAATATCTTCAATTTTAAGCTTAAAATTTTCTGCAGGAAAGGTATTGGCTAAGGATAAAAGATACGATTGCTCAGCATAGGGAAAATACCATCTTTTTTCATCGATTTTATAATTTTCAGAAAAGGTTAGTGTCTTATTGCCATTTGTGTAGCTGTACATATTAGCCGTATTAATTACCTCTACAAAATCTTGGTTCACGATGGAGATTTTAAGACCTTTAATTGATTGATAACTTTCTTCAGATTTGGCTTGTACCACCAAATAGGTAGTAAAATCATAACCACAATGGATGCCCGTATTAATTTGAGCAATGGATATTAAAGGAGAAAATAATAAACTTAATAGGAATTTTTTCATAATTTATTTTGGTATAAATCGGCTTTTATAGTATTCAATGCATTTTTATATACTTATCCAAAGTTAGTATTTTCTTTGGGATTATAAAGTTTTATTAATTCATAGTCCTTTTGGAAGCCTGAAAATAAAAATAAAATTCCGCATGATATTTTGGAATCTCAATATTAAAATATTCAGTAAAAAGTCTTGAAACTGCATAATTCAATAA
>CAVBJB010000308.1:684-2822 GCA_963595625.1 Lachnospiraceae bacterium
GATATCTACGGTATATTTTGATTTGTTGATATTTGGATTGGATTGATTTCTTTTATATGAGTAATAAAATATTTTCGATCAACACTAATGAAATTAGTAATTAAAATCATAAATAAAAAAGCCACATCTTTACGATGTGGCTTTGGTATTTAAATTACTAAAGTTATTATTTAACTTTCATTAATTCTACGTCAAAAATTAAAGTTGCATTTGGTGGAATAACTCCTCCTGCTCCGCGAGATCCGTAACCTAAGTTAGATGGAATTACAAAACGAGCTTTATCACCTTCTTTTAATAATAAAATTCCTTCGTCCCATCCTTCAATTACTTGTCCAATTCCAACAGTAAAGTCAATTGGTTGTTTGCGTTTGTAAGACTCGTCAAACACCATTCCGTTTGTTAATTGACCTTTGTAGTGAACAGATACTTTAGCACCTTTGTACGCTTGTTTTCCGTTTCCTGTTTGGATCATTTGGTAACGTAAACCAGACGCAGTTTCTTGAAAACCTGCTGCAATTTTGTCTAACTCAGCTTTAGCTTGAGCTTTCTCTTCAGCTAAACGTTTTTCGCGAGAACCTTCAAATGTTCTAAAAGCTTCAATAGCGTTCCATTTTTCAGCTTCCTCACCTACTCTAACAATCTCTAAAGACTCAATTTCGTCACCTTGCTCAATAGCGTTAACAATAGCTTGTCCTTCAACCACGTGTCCAAAAACAGTGTGTTTACCGTCTAACCATGGTGTAGCTACGTGCGTAATAAAAAACTGAGAACCATTTGTCCCAGGCCCCGCATTAGCCATAGAAAGTACTCCAGGACCGTCGTGTTTTAATTCTGGGTGAAACTCATCGTCAAATTTATAACCAGCATCTCCAGTTCCTGTTCCTTTTGGACATCCTCCTTGGATCATGAAGTCAGAAATTACACGGTGAAATTTGTTTCCGTTGTAATACGGTTGTCCTTGAGGTTTTACTTTGTTTTCTAAGTTCCCCTCAGCTAAACCTACAAAGTTTCCAACTGTTCCAGGAGTTTTATCGTGTGTCAATTTTACTAAAATTGTTCCTTTAGTAGTATTGAATTTAGCGTAAATTCCGTTTTGCATTATCTGTAAATTAAAATTTATACAAATATAATCAATTATTTTTTTGTGATAACTAAACTATGGTATAGGCTTTCGCATTTATACAATATTAGATGTAAAGGCAGCGCGCGTTAGGGATAGTAGCCTTGTTTGAGCTCCTTTTTATGGAGTAAAACGCAGTAAAAAGAGCGAGGGCGCATAGCCCGGCCCACATTTTTTTGTGGGAAACGCCAAAAAAAAATTATACCTAAGAGTTTGATGCATAAAATATTTATGTATATTTGGCCATACCTAAGTAAATTATATATAATGAAAAAGAATCAACAACTGTATAAAGGGAGCTTAAATACTATTATCATGAAGCTTTTGGAACAAAACGGACGCATGTACGGGTACGAGATTACGCAAAAAGTAAAGGAAATTACAAAGGGTGAACTTGCTATTACAGAGGGGGCTTTATATCCTGCTTTGCATAAAATGGAGGCCGAGGGTTTTTTAGATGTCGAGATGGATAAAGTGGATGGTAGAGTTAGAAAGTATTATAAATTAACGGAAAATGGTATTAAAGAAACGACCAACCGTATGCAGGAATTAGAAGATTTTATACGCAATATGCAAAATATAGTAACGCCTAATCAATTAAAACTAGACTACTAATGAAACAATTAACCAACCAACAAATTAGCCAGTTATTTGATTTTACTAAAAAACACTATGTGGAGTATTACGATGTACAAATAGAACTTGTAGATCATTTAGCAGCAGGAATCGAAAAAATTTGGGAAGAAAATCCTGAATTATCTTTTGATGAGGCTTTACACACAGAATTTAAAAAGTTTGGCATTTTTGGTTTTACAGATTTGGTTGAAAAGAAAAAGTCTGCACTTACCAATCATTATGCTAGATTAATATGGAAGGAAATTCTTGGATTTTTTAGCTTTCCTAAAATCGTATTTTCGGCAATACTTTTTGTTTTACTGTTTTATATTTATAAAAATCCAAAACCTTGGATGGTAACAATGGATTATTTACCTCTAATGGTTTTTGCTTTAATAACAAC
>CAVBJB010000309.1:0-2796 GCA_963595625.1 Lachnospiraceae bacterium
CTTAATACTGCTATACCTATTATAACAGCTTCCTGAATCCATTTAGTTTCTAACTTTTCTATTAAATTAGATCCAAATATACTTAACGGAAAAAACGTGTAAGCTAACAAACTGTTTGACTTGTTTGGCGAAATTAAATAAACACCTATACTTACTAGGAGTATTAAATATAATAACCTATAGGCTCCGTGTTGATTTAAAGGTTTAGAATTATAACTTAATAAAGATGACGAAAAAAATAAAACAACGATACTAGTAAAAATGGCTAAAGCAATACGTTGCAAATCAGTTTCAAAATAATTTAGTTGATAATCTATAACAGCACCTTCATATATATAGATTAATAAAGACCCATCTGTTAGCATTGCATATAAAACAACTATACTACCAATAATTAAAGTTGCAATGATTGGGACTATCCAATTTTTAAAATCATAAGCTACATGAATTAAAATTGCTACAAATACAACTAATAGAAATAAAATATTCCAGAAATGAAATAATGAAGCTATCAAAATAAATACACAAGCATCAAATAGTTTTTGTTTTATATGTACCATTGACTTTAAAGAAATTAACCTTCTAAATGCCAACACTAAAAAAAATACGGAGCCAATGGTATTAAAATTTAAGAATAAACTAGGAAAAAGAATACAAAAAAGAAGGAAAAACAACGGTCCATACATATTATCTCTCACCAAATTATTTCTATTATATATAAATTGAATTAAAAATAAAGACGCCAATAAAAGTAAAAATCCACCCGAAACCACCGCCCAACTTACTACACTAGAGCTGTTTAATAAACTAACATCTTGAAACATAGCGTAAAACGTTAACAACAAAACGCTTAGCAGAATATAATTTATTGGACGAGTTTTATTAAAAATGCTTGTTATCATATTTATATTTCCTATTTTTGTGTTGTAAAGATAACACATGTGTAAATTAATCGTTACAAATAAATTCGAAATATTTGTAACAGTAAAACTTTAAAGTTATGACATCTTTGTTTGAAGGTATTGGCTATTTAGTTGGAGATTTATTAATGGCTCCTATGAATGGCTTAGCAGCTTTAGAATTGAGTAACTGGTGGTTAGCTAACCTAATCAACTGGATTTTTATCATCATTTGTTGTGGTGCATTTGCATACTGGATGAAGCAATTAAAAATCTTTAATGAGTCTGGTGAAGATAATCAAGACACTACAGCTCACTCTTTCTTAAAATAAGAAATTAAAAAGCCCCAACTAAGTTGAGGCTTTTTTTTATTCATTAAAGATCAAATCCTATATCTTTTCTATAATACATTCCTTCGAATTCAATAATTTTAATTGACTCGTAAGATTTTGCAATCGCTTCTTTATATGTATCTCCGTATGATGTAACCGCTATTACGCGCCCACCGCTAGTAACAATTTCTCCCTCTTTTAAAGTAGTACCTGCATGGAAAGGAATAGAATCTGTAATTTTATCTAATCCTGTAATTACTTTACCTTTTGCATAATCCTCCGGGTATCCACCAGAAACAACCATAATTGTAGTTGCAGCACGGTCGTCGATCTCCAAAGTAATTTGATCTAAAGTTTGAGAACCAATAGCTTTAAAAATCTCAACTAAATCCGATTTTAATCGTGGCATAACCACTTCGGTTTCTGGGTCACCCATACGTACATTGTACTCAATAACATACGGATCATCTCCAACTTTAATTAAACCAATAAAAACAAACCCTTTATATTCTATACCATCATTTTGTAACCCTTGGATTGTAGGTTTTACAATACGCTCTTCAATTTTATTTAAAAACTCTGGAGTTGCAAATGGTACTGGAGAAACAGCTCCCATACCTCCTGTATTTAAACCTGTATCACCCTCTCCAATACGTTTATAATCTTTTGCTGTTGGAAGGATTTTGTAAGATTTACCATCAGTTAATACAAAACATGAAAGTTCTATTCCGTCTAAAAACTCTTCTATAACAACTTTAGATGAAGCGTCACCAAACTTAGCATCCACTAACATATTACGCAATTCTTGTTGAGCCTCTGCTAAATCGCTTAAAATTAAAACACCTTTACCAGCTGCTAAACCGTCTGCTTTTAAAACATAAGGAGCGGATAAGGTAGTTAAAAATTCACTACCAGCCTCAACCGTATCTTTAGTGAAAGATTGGTACCGAGCCGTTGGAATATTATTTTTTACTAAAAACTCTTTAGCAAATTCTTTACTTCCCTCTAACTGAGCACCAACTTTAGATGGCCCTATTACAGGTATATGAGCCAATTGCTCATCATTTTTAAAGAAATCATATACACCATTAACCAAAGGATCTTCTGGCCCTACAACTACTAAATTTATATTTAATTCTAATACGTGTTGTTTAACACTTGTAAAATCGTTAGGATTAACGGCTAAGTTAGTTGCTATTGCAGCTGTACCCGCATTTCCCGGTGCTACATATAGTTTTGAGCAATGGTTACTTTGTAACATTTTCCATGCTAAAGCATGTTCACGTCCGCCAGAACCTAAAAGTAAAATATTCATATTGTGTGTGTTGTTTTGCACAAAAATAAATCTTTTAAATTGAATAATAAATTTTAACTTTAAGATAAATTTTGAACTCCCCATTATCTTATGAAATTATTTGACTTAGCGTTAAAATTAAATGGATTTCCGATTGATGAAACACAAAAAGTGTATGATGAAATTTTAAGCGTTAGCGAAGAGAATTATCCTGCTTTTACTGAAAAAAGAAAGAAAGAAATAGTTGAATATCATTTAAAAAACAATCCGT
>CAVBJB010000310.1:0-2766 GCA_963595625.1 Lachnospiraceae bacterium
GTATATATCCTGACGTAATGATTTTAAGTAACTCACCAAAAATAAATTTAGAAAGAGCTTTAACTACCTATAATCCTACAGTTATAATAGCAGATGCTTCGAATTACAAATCTTACATAGATTTATGGAAAAGAACATGCAATAAAAAAAATATCCCATTTCATACAACTTATGAAATGGGATACTATACTATAAAGTAATTGCTTTTTAAATTGATTACTTTTGGTTAAAAAAAGATTCTACTTCTTTAGCTAATTCTTGAGCGGTCTTATACCCAATTATAGTTTTAACCTTTTCAGCTTTAGTGTCAAAAATAATCATTGAAGGATATCCTACTAGATCTAAAGTTTTAGTAAAATGATGAACTGCATTTCTACCTTTTCGATCAGGATTAAAATCAGGATTCTCGTATTTAACTCCTTTGTGGGTTACAGTTTCTTGTCCTTCTGCATTAAATTTTACAGCAATAAATTTTTCATTAATAAGTTTTACAACTTCTGGATCTACAAAAGTTGTTTTGTCCAATAATTTACAAGGACCACACCATTCTGTATAAACATCCATTAAAATAGGTTTAGCTTTTTTACCTGCTTTTTTTTGTAAAGCAATAGCTTCATCAAAAGTTACCCAATTTATTTTAGCTTCTTGGGCATATGTAATTAAAGTAAAAGCAAAAATGAAAAGAGAGAGGAAAAGTTTCTTCATTTTATTTAATTTTTAATATTGTATTAGCATCTGTTAACCAAGAATTTGGGCCTCCAGCTTTATACCCCATACTACCAATTGGAGTAAAATTAGTTTTACCATTAGCAACTGCCGCATTTACAAACCAAACAGTTGGATAACCTTGTACACCAAATGCTTGTTGAATTTGTTGGTTTTGAACTTTAATGTTTTCTGGCTGTTTATTATTTCTAGGAAAATCTAATTCAACTAAAATCACATTTTTCTTAGCCCATTTTACAAATTCTGGCTGTGTAAAAACTTCTTTTTGTAATTTAATACACCATCCACACCAATCACTTCCTGTAAAAAACATGAATAAAGGCTTTTTGGTTTTATTTGATTCCGCAACAGCTTTATTAACATCTGTATGCCAAGTTAATTCTTGTGCTTGAGTAAAAGTTGTAACTAAAGCAAATAGTACAACGAGTAATTTATGTTTCATTTAAGGTTATTTTTTAAATTATATATTCAAATTAAATGCCAAACTATTTTACACCGTGCATTAATTTTAATATAACTTTATTTAATAAAATAAGTAGCAAACCACAAGCCATAACAAATAATGAAATATAAGTAAATACTTGACCTGCACCTAAACTCTCTACTACTGATGCTAAATACCCACCAATAAAGTTAGCAGCCGATGATGATAACATCCATACAGCCATTAAAATCGAAGCTAATTTTGGAGGAGATAATTTAGTTACTACAGATAATCCTACCGGAGATAAACATAACTCTCCAATAGTATGGAATAAATAGGTCATAATTAACCACATCATTGCTGCTTTGTTAGTTACATCGTTTACATCACCATTTGCAGCTCTTTCTCCAACAGCTCCTAACATAAACCAAAATCCAACACCTAAGATAATCATACCCACACCCATTTTTACAGGAGTAGATAATTTTTTACCAAATTTAGAACTCCAGAAACCAGCAAATAAAGGTGCTAATAAAACAATGAACACCGGATTAACGGATTGGAACCATGAAGATGGAACCTCAAACCCACCAATTGTTCTATCTATAAAACTGTCTGTATATAATGAAAGTGACGAACCTGCTTGCTCAAAACCTGCCCAAAAGAAAACAGCAAATAAGAATAAAATAAAAATTACAGAAATTCTTTGATTTTCTTGAGCTGGAGTTAAAGTTTCACCGGTAACCGGGTTAACAGATCCAATATTCTCAATTTCATTTTTTACATCATTTCCAGAACCAACCGGTTTTTTACCTAAATCTCCTAAATATTTTTGAGCTAGGATATTAAATACTACTTGTCCTAGTAACATACCAATTCCAGCAGCTAGGAAACCATATTTATATCCATAAGATATAATCTCTCCACCTTCTTTAACAGCAAATAAATCATCAGTTAAATATCCAATTAATAAAGGCGCAATAAAAGCTCCTAAGTTAATACCCATATAGAAGATTGAGAAAGCAGAATCTCTACGCTCATCACCCTCTGCATACAAGCCTCCAACTAATGTAGAAATATTTGGTTTAAAAAATCCGTTACCAATAATTAGCAAAAGTAAACCTATATATAATCCAGTTAAATCATTAATTCCAAAAAGAATAAACTGACCAATCATCATGGTAATACCACCAATAGTAATGGCTAAACGTTTACCTAAAAATTTATCTGCTAACCAACCACCAATTAGTGGAGTAAAATATACAAGACCAGTAAAATATCCATAAAGTAGAGTTGCCTCTCCTTTATCCATACCAAGTCCACCTTGTAAATATGTTTTTGTAAGATAATAAATTAAGATTGCGCGCATACCATAGTATGAAAAACGCTCCCACATCTCAGTAAAGAATAAAAGGTATAATCCTTTAGGATGTCCCTTTTGTTGAACTGTATCCATAAATAAATTTTTTAATTTTTAGAGTCGATAACAAATATAGGTTTTTGTATAAAAAAAGAGATGTTTTTTTAAAAAAACATCTCTTGTAAATATTTGTCTAATAAAATTATTTAATACCGTGCATTAATTTTTTAATTAATGGGTTTAAAAACATAACTAA
>CAVBJB010000311.1:0-2765 GCA_963595625.1 Lachnospiraceae bacterium
TAGTGTGGACTATTAATTTTTAGGGCGATGCTATAGCTCCATAAATTAGTAATAATATAGTACAATATAATTATAAACAATGTGGTGTATATCTATCAAAAGTAGTTTAGACACTTATTACTTAATCAATAAACTTAATGCTATTTAATATGATAGCCTTATAATTTTACATTTTATGCAAAAAAAATATTTCAGACTTTTAATTGCTTTTCTACTTTTTACAAGTGCAATAGCTCAAAACATTAACACGGATTATGTTTTTTTATATAACTTAAAATTTACTAGAAATAATAATTCTGTGGGTAATGAACAATTTATTTTATTAGTTGATAGTAAGAATAACAAATCTGCTTTTTTGAGTTCGACTATATACTCAATGAGTTCCTTAAAACAGTCTAATCCTAATGATTATTCGTTTTATAATTCTGAATACCCTGAAATTGTAAGTACAAACCTCAATAGTATAAACGTGTTTGAAAATATTAAGGATTTTAAATACATGTATGCTGAGACTGAAAAACTTAATTGGGAAATTTTAAAAGAAAAAAAGAAAGTAGGTCAATACAACGCGCAATTAGCTCGTTGCAATGCTTATGGTAGAATATGGTACGCTTGGTTTACTATTGAAATTCCACTTAGTTACGGTCCATATAAATTTAATGGCTTACCCGGGTTAATTGTAAGTCTAAATGATTCTGAAAATAAATTAATTTTTACATTAGAAAATTATAAAAAAAAGACAGAAAAATTTGATTTGCCTAAAGTAAAAGAATATAAAGTTTTTACTAAAGATAAATATTATAAAAATAGATTTAAAATTTTAACATCAGATGATGGTTCGGTTATATTTGATAGCGCTGAGGAAAGAAAAAAATGGTTGGATGGGTTAAAAAAAAGATACAAGACTTCTATACTTTTAGATATTAAATATCCGCAAGAATAAATTCAAAATAAAGCTTTTAATTTTAGTTATATAAAACAGCATTAGTTGTGATGATAAAAATAAAAATGATTAATAATAGTAAGATACAAATAATGCTTTTATTTATCTTAATAAGTAATGCTGTTAGTTCTCAAACCACAATTAAAGGTAAAATATCAGACTTGCAAGGAAACCCGATCCAAAACGCAAGTGTTTTAATTCATCATAAATCTACAGAGGATTTAATAAATTATACCCTTACTGATGATAAAGGTAATTATGTCATTACCTTCTCCGAATCAGAAAATGAAATTGACATTCAGGTTAGTTCAATTAATTTTGAAACAATTAAAGAGTCGATTAAAAACCAAAGTCAAAATAAAAATTTTACACTAAATGAAAAAGTCTTTGAATTAAAGGAGCTTATAGTAAAGACTAATCCAATAACTCAAAGAGGCGACACTTTAAATTACGCTGTAAATTCATTCGCAAAGGAACAAGATCGAAGCATTGCAGATGTACTGAAAAGATTTCCAGGAATAGAAATCCTTTCGGACGGTTCAATTTTATACCAAGGTACGCCTATCAATAAATATTATATTGATAATAAAGATTTGTTAGAAGGTAGGTATAACTTGGTTAATGAAAATTTACCCTATAAAGCGGTAACTCAAGTGCAGATTTTAGAAAATCATCAACCCGTAAAAATGTTAGATAGTTTAAAATTTTCTAATTCTGCAGCCTTAAATATTAAATTAAGAAAAAACTATACTTTTACAGGACAAGCAAAGCTTAGTGCAGGTTTATCACCATTACTTTGGGATGCCAATATCACTCCCATGCTTTTTACAAAAAAACAGCAAATGCTAGCTTCCTATCAAGCCAATAATACGGGTAATAATATTTCTCAGCAACTAAAATCCTTAACAATTGACGATTTATTAAACCAGTTTGAGAATAGTAATGAAAAATCAAATTGGGTTGCAATACAACAATTATCTACCCCAAGTTTTACGGAAAAACGTTGGCTAGACAATAACACTCATTTGTTTACATTTAATTACTTACAAAACTTAAAAAAAGAATATGAACTAAGATTAAATGTTTCCTATTTAAATGACAATCAACAACAAAATGGGCAAACAAATACTCAATTTTATACACCATCCCAAACAATTACACTTCTAGAAGAAAATAAAACTCGTTTTTTTACAAATGCTTTAAAAACTAGCATTAGTTTACTGAGAAATGCAACTAAAAATTATTTTAAAAACAGTATGGATTTTGAAGGTAGTTGGGATAAACAACGTGGATTAATATTTAGGGAAAATCAAAATATTAAACAAAAGCTTACGAATGATTATTTAAAGTTTTCGAATAATTATAAATCAATAGTAACTATTGGGAAACAATTGCTTACTCTTAATTCCTATGTTGGATTAAATAAAACACCTCAAACGTTAAATGTAAATCCAGGACCATTTGAGGCAATTTTAAATAATAATGCTATTTATGATGGAGTAACTCAGAGGGTTGATTTAAAAACGTTTTACACCAACAATTCATTTAGTTTTATTAAAGGATATAATCAATTTACATTTGAGCCTAGAGTGGGTTTTCAACTCGAAAATCAAAGTTTAAAAAGTGAGATTACCACTTCAGAAAACACAATTTTAAGTTCAGATTTCTCTAATAATTTAGATTGGATGCGTTCTAAAATTTATGTTGATCTTCAGTCTCAATATCAAAAAAATAAATGGCATTTCGATTTAAAAATACCAATTAATTTTCAGTCCTATACAATAAAAGACAATCCTTTACAAAAAAAAGAAACGCTAAATAC
>CAVBJB010000312.1:0-2764 GCA_963595625.1 Lachnospiraceae bacterium
GAATCCTACGTATCCTCTACTAGATAAAAATTTAGAAAAAGAAGTTAATGCTGAGCTTATTTTTTTAATATCTTTTTTAGAGAAGATGGAAGCCCAAGCATACGGTTCAAAAATTTTATTTTTTAAAATCGTAATACTATCAGCATTAACTTCTTTTTCTAAATTTTTATCTAGTAGAGGATACGTAGGATTCTCTGGAATATACACTACCGGATGTACATTAAAGTCAGGTAAATATTTCGTGAATTTTAACCAACGTTGTACCCCCGGACCTCCAGCTGGTGGCCAATAGTAGCTTATTATTAAAACTTTTTTCATTTCATTATGCATTCTCGTTTGCTTTGCAAGCACACGATTTCTTTCCAAAATATAAACCTAAAATAGTTACAAGTAGTATACCTAAATTAGATAGTAAAGAAATTAAACTTCCTGTTTTTACAACCTCTGGTTCAAACTTAAATTCAACGGTATGTTTACCTTCAGGTAATTGTAAAGCACGTAAAGTATAATTAGCCTCAAAATGATCTACTTTATTACCGTCAACATAAGCATTCCAACCTTTTGGGTAATAAATTTCTGAAAATACTGCAACCGCGGGTTTAGAATTTTGTGTAACGTATTTTAAATAATTAGGTTTATATACTTTAAGATTAATAAAAGCATCATCATCCACCGTATAATTACTAGCTAAGGTTTTTGCTACTTCAGGGAAGTTCGCTTGATTTACAATCGCTACTGTTTTAGAATCAAAGTCAGATAAAGCTTTCATCTCCTCATCTGTACTAGATACTCTGGTTACATTTTTTACAAACCAAGCATTACCGTTAGCTTTATCATTTTGTAACGGAACAATACCTTCTTGAGACGGTTGTAAAACATACTTAACATTAAGCATATTTAAAACCTCAAAGTTTTGTTTTGCTATTTGATAATCATACAACTGTTGCATTTTTATTGGCTTAGCTGCATGGTATCCTCCTATCGATTTATGAAAATAAGACGTTCTAGCACTGTTCATTCCGCCTTGTAGATCAAATACTCTAAAATGCGTAGTATCTTTTAGAATATGTAAATCTGCCTCAGTAGGTTCAAAAGGAGCATCAACTGTTCTTGCAGATACAAAATCTTCATTATTTACATAACCTTTAGCTACAACTACTAAATCTAAAACCATAACAACTCCTATAATTAAAACAGCCGTTTTTTCTTTAATAGTATTTTTAAGTGTAAAGTATAAAACAGCTAATACAGCAGCTACAATTACAATAGATTTAAATAAATCAGAAATATATAATGATTTTCTATCCTCAATTAATGCTTTTACAAATTGTGGCCCAAGCTCGCCATATGCTTGAGAATAATAATCGTCTGCTCCTCCTCTAAACTGGAACATAAAATATCCTAAAAACAAAATCCCTAAAACAACTCCTACAGAAATAGCTGTTTTTTTAAGAGCTTTTAGTTTAACCGTTTCATCTTTCTCTTTAAAATAAGAATATAATCCTAATACAGCTAAAACAGGAACACATAGCTCTAATATAACTTGTATTGAGGATACGGCTCTAAATTTATTGTACATAGGTACAAAATCAATAAAGAAATTTGTTACTATCGGGAAATTTTTACCCCAAGATAAAATTAATGATAGTAAGGCACCAGCTGCAAAAACATATTTTAATTTTCTCTTTTCAATAAATAAACCTAAAACTGCTAAACAAAAAACAGCAGCTCCTACGTATGCAGGTGCAGCCACAATTGGCTGATCTCCCCAATAGGTAGGTGCATTTTTAGCAAACTGTCTAGCTTCGTCCGGAGAGGCTCCTACATCTTGTAATAATTTATACAACTCCGAGTTATCGCCTACATCTTCAGCGTTAGATCCACCAAATACTTTAGGAGATACGATATTTAAGCTTTCTAAAATACCATAACTATATTCCGTAATATATTCATAGCTCATACCACTTTTTGTAACCTTAGGGCTACCATCGGGTTCAAAACTTAAATCAGAATCACTGCGGGTGGATTGTTTTGCATATTCTGATGTAGCCATTAAATTACTAGCATTACTGCCAAGAGCTAATAATCCGGCAAATGCAAATACACCCATACTAGTTCCTAAAGATTTATAATCTTTAGCTTTAATAAAAGTTACTATATAATAGCCTGCAATAATTAATAATAAAAATAACAGGTAATAAGTCATTTGGAAGTGGTTGGCATTAATCTCTAAAGCAGCTGCAAAAGTGGTTAACAATCCACCCACAATATATTTTCTATTAAAAACTAATAAAACTCCAGCCACTACTAAAGGCATATACGCAATAGCATGGGCTTTAGCATTGTGCCCTACTCCTAAAATAATAATTAAATACGTAGAGAAACCAAAAGCCAAAGCGCCTATAAACGATTTTAGTACATCTATTTTTAAACATCTCAATAGAACAAAAAATCCTAGAAAGTATAAAAATAAATAATCTGCTGGGCGAGGTAAAAATCGAATTGCCTCGTCTAACATTTTTATATAATTATGATCGTACTTTGCACCTAATTGGTAAGTAGGCATTCCTCCAAAGGCACTATTGGTCCAATAAGGTTCAGCTTGTTCGGCTTGTCTAAAATCATTTTGTTCTTTTGCCATTCCAATATATTGCACTATATCAGATTGCTGAATTTTTTTCCCTTGCAAAACAGGACTAAAATACAGTACGGCAATTACAACAAAGCCAATAATGGCGTATAGATTGGGTAAATACGATTTAAT
>CAVBJB010000313.1:0-2755 GCA_963595625.1 Lachnospiraceae bacterium
GGATTAGCACATGAAAATAGAATTTTAAAATGAAATTATTAATTCCTGTTTTAGCATTAGCTTCATTTTCTCTATTTTCATGTGCTAATCCTATCAAAGAAAATGTTACTCCTCAAGAAAGAAAAACTATGAGTATTAATCCTATTTATAATTTTAAAGTGAAAAGCCTAGACGGTCAAGATTTTAGTTTTGATCAACTAAAAGGTAAAAAGGTAATCATCGTAAATACTGCATCAAAATGCGGTTTAACTCCTCAGTATAAAAGTTTAGAAGCTATTTATAAAAAGTATAAAGACACTAAAAATTTAGTAATTATTGGTTTCCCTGCTAACGATTTTATAGGACAAGAACCGGGAAGTAATGAAGAAATTGCAGAATTTTGTTCTTTAAATTATGGTGTTTCTTTCCCTATGATGGAAAAAATTACGGTTAAAGGTGCTGATATGCATCCTTTGTATAAATATTTAACTACAAAAGAATTAAACGGACATTCGGATAACGAAGTTACCTGGAACTTTCAGAAATATTTAATCAATGAAGAAGGTTTCTTAGAAGAAGTTATAGGTCCAAGAACCACTCCAGATGCACCTGAAGTTATTTCTTGGATAGAAAAATAATCTATATTTTTTTTATTTCTCCCAAAGCTACTCAAGGGTTCTTTGGGAGTTTTTTTATAAATGTAACTGCATGATACAGCAATCCAACCACTTATTAAATTTGTAGCCCACTTTTTGCATCACTCCAACTTTAGTGAATCCAAATTTTTTATGGAAGGCTATACTCTGCAAATTCTCATTATCTATTAAACCAATCATGGTTTTAATCTCCGCAAGTTTAGCATAATTTATAAGCTCAACCATCAATAGTTTTCCTAGCCCTAAACCTTCAAATCCATTTGCTAAATAGATAGAATGTTCTACCGTGAATTTATATCCTTGTTTTGGATTAAAACTATCGTAATAAGCATAACCTATTACTTCGTTATCTTTTTCGGCCACAAAAAAAGGAAAGTTTTTATCTTTTTTACTGTTATAACTTATTTCTACATCCTCTATTGTACGTTCATTATAATCATATAAAGACGTTTTGTTTAAAATCTCATAATTCATGATATTTAAAATAGCGTCAAAATCTTTAGGTTCTGCTTTGCGGATAAGGATGTCGTTCATTTCTAAATTTTGTTTTAAAAGTAAGAAATAACAACTAAATACTTTTAATGTTTTGTATATTTGATTTTAAAAAATTTGCAACATGCAATATCCAAAAATACCTCTAGCTCAAAGCATATTATATATATTACAACAATTAGAAATTCAAGATATTGTTATTTCTCCAGGATCACGTAATGCTCCTTTAACTATTGGTTTTGCTAGTAACCCTTATTTTAAATGTTATAGCGTTGCAGATGAGCGCTGTGCTGCCTTTTTTGGTTTAGGAATGGCTCAGCAACTTAAAAAACCTGTAGTATTAGTTTGTACGTCGGGCTCCGCTTTATTAAATTATTATCCTGCAATAGCAGAGGCTTTTTACAGCCAAATTCCTTTAATAATTATTTCTGCTGACAGACCTTCAAATAAAATTGATATCGGGGATGGACAAACCATCAGACAAGCAAATGTGTTTGAAAACCACATTCTTTTTAGTGCGAATTTAAATGAAGAAGCTTCTAAAAGTAACGACGATTTAATTCAAAACGCTATATATTTAGCACAATCTAAAAAAGGCCCTGTTCATATCAATGCACCTTTTGAGGAACCATTGTATGATATTGTTGAAGCATTAAGTGTATCTCCTGAAATTATAAAACCATCGGACAATAAGAAGCCTAATGTCGATTTTAATTATTTTAAAGAGAATTGGCAATCGGCTCAAAAAAAGATAATTCTGTTAGGAGTTTTAGATCCAGGCCAAATTTCTGATGAAATTATTCAAAACTGGGCTAACGATCCATCAGTAATTGTTTTAACAGAGGTTACTTCTAATATTCGTCATCCTAAATTTATAAATAGTATTGATTCATTAATTACTTCTTTTACTGACGAGGATTTCAAAAACTTGCAAGCCGATATTTTAATTACTATGGGTGGAATGGTTGTTTCTAAACGTATTAAAAAGTTTTTTAGAACCTATAAACCCACTCAGCATTGGCATATAGATCCATTACGTGCGTACGATACTTTTAACGCTTTGACGCATCATATAGAGATTACTCCTAACGAATTCTTTTCTGTTATTAATACTCAAAATATTACCTCTTTATTTCAGGAAACTATTTTAAATAAATATAATTTTTTACGTAGTAAGCAACAGGAGTTTGTAAACCAGGCCCCTTATTCCGATTTAAAATTATTTGAGGCTGTATTTAATAGCATTCCAAACCATACGCTGTTACACATATCTAACAGTTCCGCCATACGTTATGCTCAGTTATTTAATTTAGATTCAAGTTTACAGGTGTATTGTAACAGAGGTACTAGTGGGATAGACGGATGTACATCTACTGCCATTGGCGCTGCTGTTCAATCTAAATTACAAACGGTATTAATTACAGGGGATATTTCTTTTCTATACGATAGTAACGCTTTGTGGAATGCTAATACGCCAGAGAATTTTAAAATAATCATTTTAAATAATGGTGGAGGCGGAATTTTTAGGATATTGCCTGGACACCAAGATACTCAAGTTTTTAATACGTTTTTTGAAACTGAACACAATCTTACGGCTAAACATTTAGCAGCTATGTATGGATATAAAT
>CAVBJB010000314.1:0-2749 GCA_963595625.1 Lachnospiraceae bacterium
AGGTGCAACTACACTGGATTTTGCTTTCGCCATTCACTCAGAAATTGGAACAAAAACTAGAGGTACTCGTGTAAACGGAAAATTGGTACCTTTAAATCATATATTAAACTCTGGTGATCAAGTAGAAGTAATAACTTCTGCCAACCAAAAACCTAATGCTTCTTGGTTAGATTATGTAACCACGGCAAGAGCTCGTAATAAAATTAAAAACGTTTTAAACGAGGGAACTAAAAAGATTGCGGAAGAAGGTAAAGAAACTTTAGAACGTAAATTAAGACATTTAAAAATTACTTTAAATGAAACTATAGTTAATGAACTTGTGGTTTATTTTAAACTTAAAACAAGTTTAGACTTATTTTATCGTGTAGGTATTGGAACTATTGATAATGCTAAGCTTAAAGAATTTGCCAGTAACAGAGGAAACTCGTTTTTAAATTTCTTTAAATCTAAAATCATAAGAAACAAGCCGAATCAAGAATTTGTTGAATCAGTAAATAAAGATGAAATTTCTAAAATTTACGATCAACTGGTATTTGGTAAAAACGAGGATAAGTTAGATTATAAATTTGCCGTATGCTGTAACCCTATTCCAGGAGATCGCGTTTTTGGTTTTATAACCATTAACGACGGTATCAAAGTGCACAGAACAGATTGCCCTAATGCTTTAAGTTTACAATCTAATTTTGCGTACAGAATTATGCCTGCTAAATGGGTAGATTCGTCTCAAGAAGAATTTAAAGCCACCATTCGTATAACAGGAATGGACACAATGGGATTAACGAATGAACTTACAAAAGTTATTTCTAACGAAATGCACGTAAACATCCAAAGCATCTCTTTAAGTGGAGAGGCAGGTATTTTTAAAGGCCAACTAACCGTAGTAGTACAAAATAACAGCATCCTTAAAAAACTTATAGAAAACATAAAGAATATAGAAGGGGTTGATAAAGTTACACGAGTTTCTAACAATTAATTTTCAATTAATTAGATTTACACGTATCTTTGCGCGTATTTCTATTGTAAAATATCCATGGATAATAACAAGAATCAAGACATTGTAAAAAATGTTTTTACTAAATATTTAGAAGATAAAGGACACCGTAAAACTCCTGAACGTTACGCTATACTTCAAGAAATTTACGACTCTCAAGAACATTTTGATATAGAATCTTTATATATTAAAATGAAAAATAAAAATTACCGCGTTTCTCGTGCTACACTTTATAATACAATCGAGTTATTATTAGAGTGTGGTTTAGTACGTAGACACCAATTTGGTCAAAATCAAGCGCATTACGAAAAATCATACTTTGACAAGCAACATGACCATGTGATCATGACAGATTCTGGTGAGGTAATTGAGTTTTGTGATCCAAGAATTCAAACCATTAAACAAACCATTGAGGAAATGTTTGGGGTAGAAATTCATAATCATTCTCTTTATTTTTACGCAACTAAAAAAGAATAACACAACATACTACTAACACACAACTTTTAATAAAATGACAGTAGATTTACTACTAGGATTACAATGGGGAGACGAAGGTAAAGGCAAAATTGTTGATGTACTTACGTCTAAATACGATATTATTGCTCGTTTCCAAGGTGGACCTAATGCAGGACACACGTTAGAATTTGACGGTATTAAACACGTTTTAAGAACTATTCCTTCTGGGATTTTCCATAAAAATGCTGTAAATATCATTGGTAACGGAGTAGTTATAGACCCAGTTGTTTTCCAAAAAGAAATAGAAGGTTTAGAAAAATTCAATATCGACATTGCTTCTCGTTTATTTATTTCAAGAAAAGCTCACCTTATTTTACCAACGCACCGTCTTTTGGATGCAGCTTCAGAAACTGCTAAAGGTAAAGCCAAAATTGGTTCTACTTTAAAAGGGATTGGACCAACATACATGGACAAAACAGGTCGTAATGGTTTACGTGTAGGTGATATTGAATTAGCTGATTTTGAAGAACGTTACAGAAATTTAGCCGATAAACATATCGAAATGATCGATTTCTATAAAGTTGATCTTCAGTATAATTTAACAGAATTAGAAGATGAATTTTTCGCAGCTATCAACGCATTAAAAAACTTAAAATTCATTGACAGTGAGGAATATCTTACGCAAGCAATGAAGGATGGAAAATCTATTTTATGCGAAGGTGCTCAAGGATCTTTATTAGATGTTGATTTTGGAACATACCCTTACGTAACATCTTCTAACACTACTGCTGCTGGTGCTTGTACAGGTTTAGGTATTGCTCCTAACAAAATTAAAGAAGTGTTTGGTATTTTTAAAGCATACACTACTCGTGTAGGTTCAGGACCTTTCCCAACTGAGTTATTTGACGAGAACGGAAAAAGAATGGCTGAAGTTGGTAGAGAGTTTGGATCTGTAACCGGACGCGCACGTAGATGTGGTTGGTTAGATCTTGTAGCTTTAAAATATGCCATTCAGGTAAACGGTGTTACAGAACTTTACATGATGAAGGGCGACGTTTTATCAGGTTTTGAGACTATCGAAGTTTGTACTGCTTATAACTATAAAGGAGAAACTATTAACCATTTACCATACAACATTGAGGAGGAAAATGTTACTCCAATTTTTGTAGAGAAAAAAGGTTGGAACCAAGATATTTCTAACTGTAAAACTTACGACGAATTACCAGTTGAACTTAAAGAATATGTAGACTTTATTGAAAAAGAAACAGGAATTCTTGTTAAAATCATTTCAGTAGGTCCAGA
>CAVBJB010000315.1:0-2746 GCA_963595625.1 Lachnospiraceae bacterium
GCAACTAATACATTAGGTACAGCAGGATTTTCTAAATCGGTTGCAAAAGGTTGCTCCCCAATAGATATTCTGAAATCTCCTAAATAAGCTTCAAAATCAGCATCTGATAAATCAATTGTTAAATCTGGATTATTAATTGTAATTGGAGTTCCAGAATTATTTAAAAGAGGAGCTTTATGATTTACAGCGGTTTGAGCAACTACAATAGATTGTCCAGGTTGAATTGGATATTGTGTTCCGTTGCCAGGTATTTGAATTACATAATCAGCATAAACATAATCTGTATTAGCATTACCAGAAATAAGACTCATGCCTATAGATTGTGCCCAATCCCATTGTCCAGTAGATAAACTATAAGGTAAATTTGCTGTTGAAGGGTTTATGGTTGTAGACCCAAATAATTGTGCAATATATAATCCATCTGCGTATAGAACCTCGTTTGAGTTGTTATAAATCTCAATAAATTGATCTCTCATAACAGCACCTTGTGAGGCATTAGAACCTGCGTAATACACTTGTTTAATCAATAAATCACCCGTTTTGGCTTGTTTAATCTCTACAACTGTTGCATTTAAATTTACATTGATGATTGTATTGTTTAAAGCTCCATTAAATACGATTTCATCATCGTTTTCTGGATAACCAAATTGGTTTTCAAACTCTTGGTTTGTAAAAGTTTTAATCGCTTTTATATTATACGTTCCCGGTAATAAATTTGTTAAGGATGCCTGTCCAGCAGAATTTGTAATTACTTCGTAAGTATCACTTGTACTTGTGTTAATTAAAGTTACTTGAGCATTAGCAACAACTCCTCCATTAGTAGTTGTAGGGTTGTTATCGTCAAATAAAACAGTTACTGTATAATTCAAAGTTCCTAATCCAGAACCATTAGTTCCAAAATCATCTTCAGAACAGCTTATAAAGGCTAAAGTTGCGCTAAGAGCGAATAATAATTTTTTCATTTTTTAGTTTTTTAAAAAGAGTATTCAATGCGTGTACCAAACGATAATTTTACAAAATTACTGTAGTTAACATCTACATAAGATCCATCGGTTTGTAATTTGTTTTCTGTAGGTCTTAAGTCTAAAAAGTTATTTGCATAAAAAGAAAATTTAAATCCATTTAAGAAATCTTTAGTTAACCTAAAATGAAAGTTATGGTATACTTGAGAAAGTTTTCTTGGGGTTTGTAAACTGTTTGCCGAAATAATATGGCCGTATAATGCTGTATTATTTCTGTCCTCAACCGGAATAATATGCTCATTTAATTGCGCATCTAAATAAGCATACGGAGTTTTAACTTGGCTTGAATTTCTGTCGTTAATAATAAAATGTTCTGTCTTTATAGATGCAACTAAACCAACTTTAGGAATGTGATATGAAAAATCTGTTGAAAATTGTAATTGTTTGTAATACAAAGGATTTTTATGATATACTCCGTATTTTTCATTTTTAGTAACATCTTTTGTAAAAGAGTAAAAATTAGCTTTGTCTAAATCTTCAGTCTCAATATAAGATCCTGTCACATTTACACTTAAATTAGGAATAGGTAACTTTCTAAAACTAGCCATTAATTCCAACCCTTTGTCTATAGAGGTAAAAGTGTTTACGTAATACTGTTGTTGATAGTAATAATCTTTATAACCAGATACCTCGTAGGTTGGGATATTTGTTCCGTTGTATTGGATGTCTAATTCTGCTACTTTTCTGATAGTTGGTCTGTTATCAGTAGTGATACCATCTACCATTTTATTATAAAATCCTGTTAGACCAATGGTTGTGTATTTACTTAATTCAAAATCGTAACCAAGCTCAGCTTTATGTGATTTAGAAGGTCTAAGATTTGGATTATCTGCGCGGTCGATAAAAGTTTGCACAATACCTAAATTGTAGTAATTTGGTAAACGTAAATCAGCAAGCACAAGGTCATAATATCGGTTTCCTGTATAAATTTGGCTTAAAGAAGGTGTTTTGGTAGCTATACCATATCCCGCTCTAATTTTGTACTTATCAAAAGCAAAAAACGAATTAATACGAGGCGATAAGTTATGAATTCCGTATTGGTAATCGTAACGAGCACCTGCGTTAATGTTTAATTGGCTGTTGGCCCAGTTTCTTATAATATTATCCTCTGCAAATAAAGCAATTTGATATTCGGTTAGTACATTTCTACCGTAATTATAAGGTCTAAAACCTTGTCCACCTGATCCAGAGGCGCTAGAGAAAAAATTACTTATCGTCTCAGGTGCACCTAATTGTCCTCTACCAATATTGTCACTAATTCTAAAATCAGTACCAACACTTGTATTGTGTTCCCATAAATATGTATTAAAAGCTTTTTTAAGTTCAATTAAAGCAAATCCAGAAATAGGTTTCCCCTCAACCGCTTTAACGGTTGTGTAGTTAGGAGCTGTATAAACTCCTGTATATACTCCTTCTTCAGTACTTGTACCGACAACTTTTCCACCAACCGAAATTAATTTAGATTCAAAAGAGTAATCATCTGCGTATTTAAAGTAGGTTTTAAACTCTAAATGATCTACAAATTTATCCTCAAATTTCCAGTTAAAAATGTTAGTAAACGAAAACGATTTTTTATCGTTTTTAACTATTTTGTTGTCTTGATCTTGTTCTTCATAATTTACATCATCTTTATTGAAGCTGTAATCTAATGAGAATGAGTTTCTAATATTTTTGTTTTTATTTGCCCAAGACCACATTAAATTAGTATTTACACGGTTATATTG
>CAVBJB010000316.1:0-2744 GCA_963595625.1 Lachnospiraceae bacterium
ACGTGTAGCTGTGGCACGGGCTTTAATAAATGATCCTGTGGTTTTATTTGCAGATGAACCGTCTGGAAATTTAGACACGAATAGTGCAGAAAATTTACATCAGTTGTTTTTTGAGTTACGAAAAGATTTTGGTCAAACGTTTGTTATTGTAACACATAATGAGGAATTGGCTAATATGGCAGACCGTAAATTAACGATGATTGATGGTGATATACGTTTAGAACAAAAAAAGGAGCAGTTATAAAACTGCTCCTTTTTTTGTGCGTTAGGGATTGTAGCGGCATCCTTTTTACCCTCGTAACCTCAGGTAAAAAGATACAGCGTAAAGCCCGACGCGCCCACTAAAAGGCGCGGAACGCCCATAAAAAAAGCGACACTTAAAAAAGTGCCGCTTAAAATTTATTTTTTAATTGCTTTTATGGTTTGTGTAACACCTTTTGCGTTTTGTAACGTTACCATGTAGATACCTGAACTTAGTTCTGATAAAGGTAATGTTGTGGTTGGGTTGTTGAATGTTTTAACAACTTTTCCTGTTAAATCTATCACTGTTGCTTTTACAATATTTTCTGTGCTTGTAATTTGTAAGTCTGTTGTGAATGGATTTGGATAAAGTTTGATTGTATTTTTTGTGAAATCATCTGACGAAAGGGAAGCGTCATAAGCTGAAATACGGAATGAACCCATATGTGAATTATATCCCCAAACTCTTACAAGGATTTCTTCTCCAGGAGTTCTTCCTACTAAATTAATTAAAGAAAAATTTCCATCTGCGCTATCGTCTGCGTCACATTCAATTAAACTTAAGTTTGAGCAAGTACCTGTGTAAGCAGACATTCCTGTATCTGTCATAGCACTATCTGCGTTGTTGTTGGTTTCAATAGTTAAAGTTCCACTTGCAGGAATATTTACTTTAAACCAAACGTCCTTACCATTTGTAGTAAAATTATAATATTCACACGTTGGAGTTGGAACATTAGAATTATTTGTTGCAGATGCATTTGTAGATACAATAGCATTTTGAGCAAATGTAGCACCAGGTGTTAAAGTGATTGCATCTTCGCATTCATCATTAGCAGGTGGTGGTGGTGGTGTTCCTACACCTATACTGAAATTACATGCAAATTGTTGACCATTAGATGATGTATATACTCTTACATAATAGGTTTGTCCTACAGTTAATCCTGAAATTTGATTTGAATTTGTAGTGTTACACTTAACACTTTCTAAACTTGTTGCACATGATCCTGATAAAACTTGTGTGTAAAGGGTTGTTGTAGATGATAAACCAATAGAAGTAACATCAGAAATTCTAAGATAATGCACTGGGTTTGTAGCTACAAAGCTATACCAAACGTCGTCGTCTGAGGTACCTAAGCAAGGTGTTGCCTCCATAGATTGTGTAGCAGAAGCTGTTGTTCCTGGAGTTACTATTGCATAATTTAAATCTGGATTTACAGTTAAAGAAACCGCATTTTGACAGTCATCATTAGCAGGGACTGGAGTTGAGATAGCTGTACCGATACCAATATTAAATTCAGCAGCAACTTCTACGTTAGTAGTCCAAGTATATACTCTGATATAATAGGTTTGCCCTACTGTTAAGTTTGTTATTACATTTGTTTCAGGATCTGAACATAATAGACTTGTAAAATTACCACATGATCCTGATAAAACTTGGAAATACATATCTGTTCCAGAAGCTGTTCCTACAGAACGAATATCTGAAATTTTAATTTGATGCATTGTTGATGTAGCTACAAAACTAAACCAAACATCGTCATTAGGTGTACCTGAACAAGGTGTAGCCGCCATAGACATGGTTGCATGTAAAGTTGTACCTGCTGTAACCGTATTATAAGATAAATCTGGATTTACTGTTAATGGGATTGCATTAACACATTCATCATTACTTGGTGGTACATGTGCAGTGGTAAATTGTCTAGTAGAACAGTTGTTTGCATCCCCCGCTTCATTAACTGCTTCAACGGTTAAAAAATAAGTTGTTGCGTTAGATAAAGCATTTGTTAATGTATAAGATGTAGCTGTAATATTTGTTACATTTAAAACATCTGAAGCACCAGGTGTGGTTCCAATTTTAATATTATAAGAGGCAGCGTTGATTGATGCAGCCCAAGTAATTGTAGGTAATAAAGCAATGTTTGTAGCATTTGATGCCGGGAAACTTACCATAGGACAAATAGGTAAACTACTTGCTTCTAAACCAATAAAAGTTATTCGAGATTTAGAGCCAGTTCTAGTACCTGCTTGTGGAGCATTAAAGTTAAATTCTGCTGAGTCATTATGTCTATAAAGTGATGTATTAGCCGTAGCATTATAAACAAATAATCTATTTCCAATAGGGTCGTATCCTGAACCTAAAGGTTCACTTACACTTACTACTAAATTAGCCGTGTTAGTGTAGGTAAAAGGTGTTGTAAAAGTAATTTCAACTACCCCGTTATCATTAAAAATTTCTCCCGAAAAAACTTCTGTAAAATTTTCAAAAGGTTTCCAATCAGATGTAGCGTTAAAAATTTCATCATTAGTCTCAGCTAATGATACCGTCCATTGATTAGAATTGTTAAACACTGACGTAGCGTTTGTGTAGAATTTAATTCCGGTTATTACACCAGAACCTGCAGCATTAATTTCGGACTTAGTATAAATTTGTTGACTATACGAATTTTTATAGTAGGGGTCGATTGGTAAAATCCCTGTGGTTGTACCAGTCCCCAATGAAATTT
>CAVBJB010000317.1:0-2735 GCA_963595625.1 Lachnospiraceae bacterium
TAGAGCGAGTGCGTAAAGCCCGACCGCAGCGCTAGCGGAGGGCACGCCCATAAAAATCCTTTTTTAAACTTATTTGTTTTGCTCTAGAATTACTGCATATTTTGAGTTATATTTGCTTACGTTTAACTATTACACATTTATGAAACCTAGCATTCAACAACTAAACGATTTAACAACACAAGTTAGAAGAGACATTCTTAGAATGGTTCACGCAGTAAGTTCTGGTCACCCTGGAGGTTCTTTAGGTTGCGCAGAATTTTTAGTAGCGCTTTATCAAGACATTATGAACCGCAAGGAAGGTTTTGATATGGACGGAATTGGAGAAGACCTTTTCTTTTTATCAAACGGACACATTTCACCAGTTTTCTATAGCGTTTTAGCTCGTTCTGGATATTTCCCAGTGGCTGAATTAGCAACTTTTAGAAAATTAAATACGCGTTTACAAGGACACCCAACTACGCATGAGGGGTTACCAGGTATCCGTATGGCGTCTGGTTCTTTAGGGCAAGGAATGTCGGTTGCAATTGGTGCGGCTCAAGCTAAAAAATTAAATAATGATGCGTCTGTAGTTTATTCATTACATGGTGATGGAGAGTTACAAGAAGGTCAGATTTGGGAAGCAGCTATGTACGCGTCTGCTAAAAATGTAGATAATTACATTGCTACTATTGACTTAAATGGTAAACAAATTGACGGTACTACAGATGAGGTTTTAAACATGGGTTCTTTAAAAGCTAAATTTGAAGCTTTTGGTTGGGACGTGTTAGAAATTAAAGAAGGTAACACTATTGAAGCTATTTTAAACGGTATGGCAGATGCTAAATCTCGTTTAGGAAAAGGTAAACCTGTTTGTGTTTTACTTTACACAGAAATGGGGAACGGGGTAGATTTTATGATGCATACACACGCTTGGCACGGTAAAGCACCTAGCGATGCACAATTAGAAAGTGCTTTAGCACAAAACCCTGCTACTTTAGGAGATTATTAATAGCTTTTTTGATTTTTAAATTACCATGAAAAAATATACAAATACAGGAAATAAAGATACACGTTCTGGTTTTGGTGCTGGTTTAACCGAGCTTGGACAAAAAAATGAAAATGTTGTAGCACTTTGTGCAGACTTAATTGGATCGTTAAAAATGGATGATTTTAAAAAGAATCACCCAGAACGTTTTTTCCAAATTGGTATTGCGGAGGCTAACATGATTGGAATTGCAGCTGGTTTAACAATTGGAGGTAAAATTCCGTTTACAGGAACTTTCGCTAACTTTTCGACTGGTCGTGTGTACGATCAAATTCGTCAATCGGTTGCGTACTCAGACAAAAACGTAAAAATTTGTGCGTCTCACGCAGGGTTAACGTTAGGAGAAGATGGTGCAACACACCAAATTCTTGAAGATATCGGGTTAATGAAAATGTTACCAGGTATGACAGTAATTAATACTTGTGATTATAACCAAACCAAAGCAGCTACATTAGCAATTGCTGATTTTCACGGTCCAGTTTACTTACGTTTTGGTCGTCCATCGGTTCCAAACTTTACGCCAGAAAATGGGGAGTTTGTAATTGGTAAAGCGGTTTTATTAAACGAGGGGACTGACGTAACAATTATTGCAACAGGACACTTAGTTTGGGAAGCTTTAGAAGCTGCTGAAGCTTTAGAGGCTAAAGGAATCTCGGCTGAGGTTATCAATATCCATACAATTAAACCGTTAGACGAAGAAGCTATTTTAAAATCGGTTGCTAAAACAGGTTGTGTAGTTACTGCTGAGGAACATAATATTTTAGGAGGTTTAGGAGAAAGCGTAGCACGTACGTTAATTTTAAACAATCCAGTTCCGCAAGAATTTGTAGCAGTTCAAGATAGTTTTGGTGAGTCGGCTACTCCAGACGAGTTAATGGAGAAATACGGATTAACAGACAAAGACATTGTAGCAGCTGCTGAAAAAGCTATTGCTCGTAAAAAATAATTTAAAATCCCGATAGCTTTCTATCGGGATTTTTTTATATTGGTAGTATATAAATTGTAGAATATGATAGAATTTATTTTCACGCCAATATTTCATTTAATAGGAAAAAGCTGGATGGAATTTAGGTATAAAGATCCTATTAAAAGACAACAAATTTTAAATTCAAAATTCGAGGGTAAATACAGTAACTTTATATTTTTTAAAATTTTAAATATTATAGGAGGTTTATATATTGTACTACTCATTATCTTTTTCATAACATTCTTGTATGCACTTATTTTTAAATAGAAAATTAAAAGCAATACTTACAAGTTTTGTTATCTTCTCGTTATTGGTAAGCTATACAGTTTTTATAGAAATAGAATTCCTTTATCCGTTTTATATAGGATTATTAATGTTTCTAAAATTGCCCACTTCCAAATTATACCTGGCCTACATAACCGTATGTTTACCGTATCTAATAATTGCAATTGCAATACTTTTATTTTATGGATTAGGAACTATAATTTCTAATAAATACCTTAATGACATAAGTTTAAGTTATTGTATTATACTGGTTTTTGTAGCTCTATATTCCTTTCTTAAAAAATTTTCAATAAAAGAAACACTTATTTTATTAGCCTTACCAATATTGCAAGAATTTGTTTACCAAACAATAAAATATTTTAATACATCACATCGCCCAAAATTCACTTTTGAATATAATTTGCCAATATTTTATGTCTTATTAAGTCTGTATCTTATATATATTTTAAGGGATAAAAG
>CAVBJB010000318.1:0-2726 GCA_963595625.1 Lachnospiraceae bacterium
CATCTACATCAGCACCAATCGCCGCAAGCTAATAAAACAGACGAGCATTATTGCCGCCGTTGGGGAAGTTTAAATGTTATTAAACAATATGAAAAACAGGAATCTAAACACGTTATAGACGCTCAAATCTCGGTTTATCCTTACCACGACAACCGTAAGTATTATGTAATATCGTCAGCAACCACAGATCCTTTTTCTCCAGAGCACATTCGCAGCGTATCCCTAGGGATTTTATTAAAAAGCGGTCAGAGAAAAATTAAATTTTTAAACGATGCCAATATTCCGGCTAAAGAGGTTGGCGTAACTTGCGAAAATTGTGGTATTTTAGATTGTACCGATAGAGTAGCGCCACCTAAACGCTACGACAGACAAATAAGCACTAAAAATATGCAAACCGTTGTTAATGAATTTATAGCCTTAAAATCCAAACAATAAAAAAAGCCCAAAACTTAGTTTTGGGCTTTTTTATTATAAAATCATGGTTAATTGTATGCGTTTACGCGACTCGTCAACCTCAGTTACTTTTACTTGTACATGTTGGTGTAGTTTTACAACCTCATTAACATCAGACACAAAACCTTCTTTTAATTGAGAAATATGCACCAAACCACTCTCTTTAATACCTATATCAACAAAACATCCAAAATTAGTAATGTTGTTTACAATTCCAGGTAAAACCATACCAATATGTAAATCCTTAATTGTTTTTACATTTGGGTCAAATTCAAAAACTTTAGCAGCTTTACGAGGGTCTAAACCTGGTTTTAAAAGTTCCTTTAAAACATCTTGCAAATACAATTTACCTACTTGCTCTGTTACATAGTCTTCTATTTTAATAGATTCTATCAACGCTTTATTACCAATTAAATCAGTTAAAGAAACTTTTAAAGATTTAGCCATTTTTTCTACAATAGCGTACGCCTCAGGGTGTACTGCCGAGTTATCTAACGGATGTTCTGCACCATGAATACGTACAAAGGCTGCTGCTTGCTGAAAGGCTTTTTCTCCTAATCTTGGTACTTTTTTAAGCTCTTTTCTAGAGGCAAACGGTCCATTTTCAGATCTATAAGCTACTATATTTTCAGCCATTTTTTCTCCAATTCCAGAAACGTAACTCAATAACGACTTACTTGCCGTATTTAAGTTAATACCTACCGCATTTACACATCTAACCACGGTATTATCTAACTCTTCTTTTAATTTGGTTTGGTCTACGTCGTGTTGGTATTGCCCCACACCAATAGATTTTGGATCAATCTTTACCAATTCTGCTAAAGGATCAGATAAACGTCTACCAATAGACACAGATCCTCTAACCGTTACATCGTAATTAGGAAATTCCTCACGAGCAATTTTTGATGCTGAATATACAGAAGCTCCTGCCTCAGACACTACAAACACTTGAACCGGTTTATCAAAAGCAATTTTCTTGATAAAAAATTCCGTTTCACGAGAGGCTGTTCCGTTTCCAATAGAAATTGCTTGTACGTTATACGCATTCACCATAGAACGAATTTTTTTCATAGCCATCGTAGTATCGTTTTGCGGCGCATGCGGAAAAATAGTTTCATTGTGTAACAAATCTCCTTTTTCATCCAAACAAACTACCTTACAACCCGTTTTAAAACCAGGATCTATTGCTAAAATTCGTTTTTCACCTAAAGGCGGAGCTAATAGCAGCTGTTGTAAGTTACTCGCAAAAACTTCTATAGATTGTGCATCTGCTTTTTCTTTAGCTTCTTGTAAAACTTCGTTAGAAATTGCAGGCTCTAATAAACGTTTGTACGAGTCAGCAATCGCTTTTTCTAAATGCGTAGCTGTATCCTTCTTTTTATTTTTTATAATAGAATCTTCAATAAACTTTAATGCCTCTTCTTTTTCTATCGCTACTTGTAACTTTACAAAACCTTCGTTCTCTGCTCTTAGCATTGCTAATAATCGGTGAGAAGGAACTCTCGAAAAACCTTCGCTCCAATCAAAATACTGACTGAACTTTTGAGCCGCTTCTTCCTCATTTTTCCCTTTAACCACTTTTGTAGAAATAGTGGCTGTTCGCTGAAACATACGACGCAAGTTTTTACGAACATAAATATTCTCATTCACCCATTCTGCCACTATATCTCGTGCACCTTGTAACGCATCTTCTTCTGTAGCTACATTTTCGTTAAGGTATTTAGATGCTACGTACATAACATCGTCCGCGTTTTGAGCCATTAAGACTTTTGCCAAAGGTTCTAAACCATTTTCGCGAGCGGTATCAGCTTTTGTTTTACGTTTTTTCTTGTACGGCAAATACAAATCTTCTATTTCTTGTAAATCAAAAGATTTTTGGATTTTAGATTTTAAATCATCCGTTAATTTACCTTGCTCTTCAATACTTAGTAAAATGCTGTCTTTACGTTTTACAATTTCGTTAAACAACTTATTATAACGCGCTATTTGCTCAATAGCAACCTCATCTAAATTTCCGGTTTGGTCTTTTCTATATCTAGAAATAAATGGTATTGTACAATCCTCAGCTAATAACTGAAGGGTGTTTTCAATATTTTTAGGCAAAGCGTTAACCGCTTGCTGTATAAATTCTATAGCAGTCATTCTCATTATTAATTGAAAGAGTAAAGATAAGCTACTTTACTTTATTTATAGAGATAGCAAGATTTCATTATGTAAATTTTTCTTATAAAATTCACGTATTAAAAAAACATTATATAATTGAAATTTTAAAA
>CAVBJB010000319.1:0-2725 GCA_963595625.1 Lachnospiraceae bacterium
TGGTATAGCTTTGGCCATTGGTGTTGTTATTGCTTTAAGTTTTTTAAAAGTATTAGAATTTATAACCCAACATAACAAAGTGGTTAAGGTTCCTAATCTTATAAATGTAAATGCAGAAAAAGCCGCTTTACAGCTAGAAGAAATGGATCTGGAACTTTTTATCCTAGATACAATTCCTTTTAATAGCGAAATTAAACCGTATGCTATTGTTGAGCAAGATCCGGCACCAAACGTAGATGTTAAGTATGGACGTAAAATTTACGTACAAATTAATGCTGGTGATTACGACATGGTAAACTTTCCGGATATTAAAGAAGGAACCTCTTTAAGACAAGCTGAAAATTTATTACGTTCAGTAAACTTAACTGTAGGTGAAGTTACTTATAAAAAACACGATTATAAAGACGTAATTTTAGGTCTTACTTATAAAGGTAGACCAATAGTTGCAGGCGAAAAAATAAAACAACACTCTAAAATTGACTTAATATTAGGTGACGGTTTTACAAAACCAGACGCTGAAGAGCAAACTTTAGAAAATAATCAAAACTTAATAAACGCGCCAGAGGTTGAAGAACCTGAAGTTGGAGAAATTGATCAGGATACAGCAGCGCATTCAGAATAAAATGAAGAACGATTTTAACGTAGATATAGAAGAAGATTTATTTGAACATTATAGATTTGAAGCCGGAAAAGGGCAAGCTCCTTTACGTGTAGACAAATTTTTAATGAATTTGGTTGAAAATGCAACCCGAAATAAAATACAAAAAGCGGCAGAGAACGGAAATATATTTATTAACGATATTCCAGTAAAATCTAACGCAAAAGTAAAAGCCAACGACGTGGTTCGCGTATTAATGGAGCAACCTCCTTTCGAGAATATCATCATCCCAGAGGACATTCCGTTAGATATTGTTTACGAGGACGATCAATTACTTGTGGTTAACAAACCAGCAGGTTTAGTCGTACATCCAGGTCACGGAAACTACACCGGAACACTTGTAAACGCACTTGCTTTTCATTTCGAAAACCTACCTTTAAACTCTAGCGAGCGCCCAGGCTTGGTTCACCGTATCGATAAAGACACTTCAGGACTTTTAGTATGCGCAAAAACCGAAAATGCCATGAGCTACTTAGCCAAACAGTTCGAGGAAAAAACCTCAGAACGAGAGTATATCGCCATTGTTTGGGGTAACGTCGAGGAAAACGAAGGAACTATAGAGAGCTACATAGGCCGTCACCAAAAAGACCGTATGCAAATGGCCTCTTACGATAGCGAGGAGTTCGGTAAATGGGCCGTAACACACTACAAAGTTATAGAACGCCTTGGGTACGTAACCGTAGTATCGTGTAAACTAGAAACCGGCCGTACGCACCAAATCCGTGTACACATGAAGTCTATAGGCCACACCTTATTTAACGACGAGCGTTACGGAGGGAATTTAATTTTAAAAGGGACCACTTTTACTAAATACAAACAATTTATCGACAATTGTTTTAAAACCCTTCCAAGACAGGCATTACACGCTAAAACCTTAGGTTTTGAGCATCCTGTAACGAAAGAATTTTTACGTTTTGATACAGAAATTCCGGAGGATATGACAAACCTGATCGAGAAATGGCGTGTTTACGCAAAATCTCATACCGAGTACGAAGACTAAACATACAATCCCAGCCTTTTTGGTAGGGATTTTTTATTTGGGCGTTCCGCATTTGCAGCTGCCTTAAGGGCGCAGCTGCAAATGCGGCGGGCTATCCGCTATATCTTTGCTTTTACAAGCAAAGGATGCCGCTACTATCCCTAACGCTAGATAAAAAGCAAATAAATACAACCTGCTAAAATTAATAAAGTAGCACAAAAAAGGATTAAACCAATCCAAAATAGTACCTTGGGGATAGGCCCTAAAATCGTATCATAATTCTTTACGTTCATAATTATACCAATTCCAATTGATTTTTTATAAGTTCAAAATATTTACCCCTTAAAGCAATTAAATCAAAATGAGTTCCTACCTCTATAACACGTCCCTGATCTAATACCACAATTTGATCTGCATTAATAACGGTCGATAATCTATGAGCAACAATAACTTGAGTTTTGTTCGCAAAATAAGAATTTACATTTTCAATTATAATACGCTCATTTTCTGTATCTAATGCATTAGTTGCTTCATCAAAAAATAAATAATCCGGATTTTTATAAATAGCACGAGCTATCAATATACGTTGTTTTTGGCCTTGACTTAAGCCAATGCCCTCAGTACCAATACGCATATTTTCTTTTAAGGGTAAAGATTGTATAAAATCTTTTATATTGGCTAAATGTATTGCATGATCAAAGCGTTCTTGATCTGTATTTTCATTTAAACATATATTATATTTAATTGTATCAGAAAAAATGACAGAATCCTGAAAAACAACACCACACTTTTCTCTCCACTTTTTATTATTAACCTGGTTTAAATTTGTGCCTCCCAATAAAATTTCTCCGTTCTGTACAGTATAAAATTTTAAAAGTACTTTTAAAAGCGTTGTTTTTCCACTTCCGCTAACACCAACAATTGCCGTTGTTTTGTTTTTTGGTATGGTCATATTTATATCCTTAAGAATGTAATGGGTATTATCATAGCTAAAGGAAAGTTTAGATAAAGAAATATCTTCAATCGTATTAGGAAAGTAAGCAGCCTCAGTTGTTTCTTCCTCCTTATATTTTTGAATATCTTTTAAT
>CAVBJB010000320.1:0-2720 GCA_963595625.1 Lachnospiraceae bacterium
GCTCTCTTTAGATTATTTAGGATCTGATAGTATACATACCATTGACGCGTTATTTACTGCTTATATTTATGCTTTTACAAAATTTTGTATGAATAAAAATTCTATTTATGATTATAAAATTTTAGTCCATTGTTCTTTTATCTCTGAAATAAATTTAGTTTTGGTTAAAAGCCAAAACGATGCCCTTTTTTTAAATTTTAAAAATTAATAAACTTCAAAGGGTATTTGTAACTCTTTTGTAAAAACATTCTTTTTTATAGTTAAATTATTAGTAATTTACGCTGTTATTTAAAAATTAACCTTTTGTTCGTTTTAAATATGCTAAAAATTAACTAAAATTTCATAAATCAGAATGAAAAAACTTCTAACAACTTTACTCGTTATTTGTACACAACAATTAATGGTTGCACAAATAGCAGGAAACATTAATTATCAAAACCAAGTACGCTATCCGGATCAAAACATTAATATTAGTTTTCCTAGTAGTACTACGATTAACATTAACGTTAAGGGCTTAGCTAATGTCAAAGCAAATTCTTATGTAGCTATTTTTAGCGTGAGCCAGTTCGGGAAAACTACAGAGGAAGTAAACGATTTGATAGATAAACGTATTAATGCCATACAGAGTAGTTTAAGTGCTAATAAAGGAATTGAGGTTTATATCGATATGATATCTTTTGTGCCGGTCTATGAGTTTGAGGTGGAACGTAAAACTTTTAGTAAAAAAACGTATACTGAAATTCCTGTAGGTTTTGAGCTTAAAAAAAATATCCATATTAAATATACCAATCCAAATCAATTAAACGATTTTATAAAGATTTTATCCAATCAGGATATTTATGATTTAGTACGTGTTGATTATTTTGCAAACAACCAAGAAGCAGTTAAAAAAGAATTAATGGCTAAGGCTAAAATTATGCTTCAGGAAAAAATTAAAAGTTACGAATCTCTTTTAGGAACTAGTTTTGCAGATTCAGGAAAAAATTTAATTGAAGGTTTTAGAGTTGTTTTACCTGTTGAAATGTATAAAACTTACGAGGCTTACAACAGCTCTTCTCTTCACGTAAAAAAAGCGGCTAATGTAAATTATGCAGAAAAGTCTACAACCTTGTATTACCAACCCATTGTAGATAAAGAATTTGACTTTGTTATAAATCCAACCATTTTAGAACCTGTTATACAAATAATGTACGAGCTAAAAATGTCTATAAATAAAGAAGTAAAATCCGCATCAACAAAAGATTATTTATTGATTACTCCAAACGGAGAAATTAAAAATCTTTCATTACAAAAATAACAAGCCAATATATAAAGATTAAAAATATGGGAATATTTGATTTTTTTAAAAAGAAGAATAAAGGGATAGACGATGTAAAGTTTCAGGATCGCAATTTCCAGAACAGTGTTTGTGCCTTAGCATTATATAAATTACAAGAAAATAATTTTAATACAGAGCCGGCGATTTATGAATTAAAAAATTTAGGACTTAATGATAAGCAAATTGAATATGTTTTAGCTAAATGTAAAAGTGTAGAGGCCAATACAACAAAAAAATTAAGTTTTGAAGGAATAGAGGAGCAAAAATTTAAGAGCAATTTATATCAAATTTCTATTCTAGAAAAAGCCCAAAAACTATATTTTATGAATAATCAAAGCTATGATGTTGTATTAAATGAACTCTTAAAAGAAGGATTAAATAAGACGCAGGCCGAAGAAATTATTGTAAAATTAAAAACAGCAAATTCTAAATCTGAAGATGCCTTTGAGGATGAGTTAGAGAGTGATGATTTTGAAATTTTAAATGTAGTTCCAAACGAAGAGCATACTAAAGAAAATACGACTCAGGATCAGGTTGATATGTATATTGGTTTTGGAGCCTATCAATTAGAAAGTGGGAATTTAGATAACGCATTGGCACTTTTAGATAAGGCCATAGAGTTAGACGATACGGCAACTTTGGCCTACGCCAACAAAGGCAAACTTTATGCTTTAAAAGAAGATTATATGCAAGCCCTATATTTTACAAACAAAGCATTAGAGTTTGAGCCAACGCACGAACAAATTTTAGATAATAAACTAGATATATTATATGAGATTTTAGAAGAAGAAAAAATGGATGAGCATGAATTTATTGCTAACGTTAATGATGTGCGCTCTAAAAGTCCAGAAAATCCTAATGCGCTAATCTATTGTATTCAATACTATTTAAAACACAATTTAAAAACAGATGCTTTGACTGCTGTAAAACAATTGTTTAAAAATTATTTTCATGAAACACTCACGATCCAATTAATGATTGATACTATGAATTTATTTACAGAAGAGGAGGCCTTAATAGAATTTAAAAATATTGAGAAAGAAGTTAACGAGCGCGCGCAGTATCAATTATATTACAACAAAGGCTTGTATTTAAAAGGTATTAGAAAATACGATCACGCCATAGAGGTTTTTAATCAATTAAACCAAATAGAGCCTTTTTCTTGGAATTACTATCAAATTGCCATAATTAACAACGTACAGGGTAATTTAGAAGCTTGTTTGGAGAACTTAAAATTAACTTTTGATTTGGAGCCTGATTTAAAAGAAGATGCAAAACACTATCATGAATTACAAAATTTAGCTGACAATAAATTATTTAATGAAATTGTATATTCTTAATTTCGATATATAAGTCAAGAAGAAGACGAGTTTTAAAATTTATTATTTATTTAACATATTAT
>CAVBJB010000321.1:0-2713 GCA_963595625.1 Lachnospiraceae bacterium
GTATTGTATGGTAGGTGCTTCTAATGTTTTTAACCAAATTATTGAAAAAGACATAGATGCTAAAATGGATCGAACAAAAAATCGTCCTATTCCATCAGGATCTATGTCAAAAAAAACAGCGTTTATTTTAGGTTCAATTTTAACAATAGCTGGTATAGCAATATTGTATACAATTAACCCAAAATCAGCCATGTTTGGTGCCATTTCAATTTTTCTCTACGTAAGTGTTTATACGCCTCTAAAAACATTAACACCTTTATCAGTTTTTGTTGGTGCATTTCCTGGTGCAATACCATTTATGTTAGGTTGGGTAGCTGCTACAAATCAATTCGGAATAGAGGCTGGTACTTTATTTTTAATTCAGTTCTTTTGGCAATTTCCGCACTTTTGGGCTATTGGATGGTTTTTATATGATGATTACAGTAAAGCCGGAATTTTTATGTTACCAAACGGTAAAACAGATAAAAAAACAGCTTTACAAACCATATTATATACTTTTTGGTTATTAGTAGCTTCTGTATTACCTGTTTTTGGTTTTACTGGTGAGCTTAAATTAAGTGTAATAGCTGCAATAATTGTTGGCCTTTTAGGTGTTTGGATGTTATTTTATGCTATGAAACTATACAAGGAAATGACTCCACAAGCGGCTAAACGTTTAATGTTAGTTAGTGTATCGTACATTTCATTGTTACAAATTGTATATGTTATAGATAAATTTATTAGATAATGAGCACGTATAGTCAAGAGGAGTACGATAAAAAAGCAAAATCGTATAAAATGCTTTTATGGTTCGGGATGATTAGTGTTGTAATGATGTTTGCTGGTTTTACAAGTGCATACGTTATTTCTAAATCTCGCCCAGATTGGTTAACAGACTTTAAAATGCCTTCTGCATTTATTGTAAGTACTTTAATCATGTTAATTAGTAGTGGAACGTATTATTTAGCCATTAAAGCTATTAGAAATAATCAACCGTCTAAAACTACGTTATTATTATGGATAACTTTATTTTTAGGTATTGGGTTTATTTATTTGCAATTTCATGGTTTTGCACAAGTAATAGAATCCGGGTATTATTTTACAGGATCGCAAAGTAATGTAACAACATCTTTCTTGTATATTGTTGTTTTAGTGCACTTAGCGCATCTTTTTGGAGGAATAATTTCTTTGTTAATAGTAATTTATAATCATTATAAACAAAAGTATAATGCAGCTCAACACATTGGAATAGAACTGTCTGGCTTATTTTGGCACTTTCTAGACTTTTTATGGTTGTATTTGTTTTTATTTTTCTCTTTCTATAAATAAAAAATTACGTAAATTTGAGAACTTTTTAACTAATAATTAAATAATGGGAGCAATAGCTAACGAAACACACTGGGGTGGTGGAGAAGGTGTTCAGCCACTTGGAGCAAGTTATGGTAAAATGATGATGTGGTTTTTCATTTTATCTGATGCCTTAACATTTGCTGGTTTTATCGCTGCTTATGGATTTACACGTTATAAATTCATAGGAACATGGCCTATCGCCGATGAAGTGTTCAATCACTTTCCTTTCTTACACGGATATGATGCACCAATGTATTATGTAGCATTGATGACATTCATCTTAATTTTCTCTTCTGTAACTATGGTATTAGCTGTAGACGCAGGACACAAATTACAAAAAAATAAAGTTGCCTTCTATATGTTATTAACTATCATTGGAGGTTTAATTTTCGTAGGTTCTCAAGCTTGGGAATGGAAAAACTTTATTTCTGGTACTTACGGTGCTGTAGAAACTAAAGGTGGAGCAATCCTTCAATTCGTTAATGATAAAGGAGAACGTGTTGCTTTAAGTGACATTGCTGTATCTTTACCTAAAGATAGAGTACAAAAAGACAAAAGCCAAGGTATTTGGTTTACAAAAACTGCTGATGTAGCTACTTACTCTGTAGAAGAAATTATTGAAGGATTTAAAAAGAATCCATCTTTATCAGTTCGTACAGAAGAAGTAAATGCTGAAACTCACAAAAAAGTTGTTTTATCTAGAGAAGAATCTTTAACTCGTTTAAATGATGCTGTTTTAGTTGTAGAAGGTGCTAACCTTGTTCGTAATGAATATGGTCATAAATCTTTTGGAAACTTCTTTTTCTTTATTACTGGTTTCCACGGTTTCCACGTAATGACAGGTATCTTATTAAATATTATCGTTTACTTAAACGTTTTAAATGGTACTTACGAAAGAAGAAAAAGCTACGAAATGGTAGAAAAAGTAGGTTTATACTGGCACTTTGTAGATTTAGTTTGGGTATTCGTATTCACTTTCTTCTACTTAGTATAATTACATAATTTTTAAAGATTTATATCATGGCAGCACATTCTGAAGGGAATACAAAAAGAATCTGGTCGGTATTTTTTATCTTATCTGCTATTACTATTGTAGAAGTAGTTTTAGGTATTATCAAACCAGCGTTCTTATTCGATACTAAAGTTCTTTCTTTGAACTTATTAAACTGGATCTTCATCATCTTAACAATCTGGAAAGCATACTACATTATGTGGGCTTTCATGCACTTAGAAGGTGAAAAAGCTAGTTTACGTTGGTCTATTGTTGGGACATTAATCTTCTTAATTTTATATTTAGTTTTCATCTTATTAGTAGAGGGTGACTATATATACGAAGTTTTCCACAATTCTCCATACAAATGGATTTTCTAATATAACTATATAT
>CAVBJB010000322.1:0-2709 GCA_963595625.1 Lachnospiraceae bacterium
ATTTAAAAGATTTAGTAGAGGAATATTTGCTAAAATGTTGTTCTAGATTTTCAGGATTTTTTGCTAGGCTTTTAATTTCAAAAGTATAACCGTCAAAAATCCATCGTAAAGCATCTAAATTGGCTTTAAATGGCACACTCCCGTGGTCTTCGCCTTCATATTGTTTGTAAACAAATTTTTTTTCTGCATTTTTAAATTGTTCAAATTGTATTTTGGCCTGTTGGATGTTGTTGTAATGCTTTTCCAGGTGTCCTGTGTTGTAATTTTTATCTACCTGGCTTATAAATACATTGGATTGTAAATTATTATCAGAATTATTTGAAGCGTCTTTAAGCAATTGGCCCTCATTCCACCAAATGCTTGGATCATGAGCAATAAAAGCATTGAAATTTGTGGGTGATTTGATGGCCATTTCTAATACATAAAGCCCTGTTAAGGAATGGCCTATTATGGTGTTATATCCTGAAACTCTAAAATTTGATTGGACAAAGGGTTTAAGTTCCTTTTCTAGAAATTGAGTAAATAAATGGCTTTGACCCGAGGTAGGATATTCTGGATTATTTGTAGAAGTAAAGTCTTTATAGCGGTCTTTACTTTTGATTCCGACAACTATATGTTGAGGAATAAAAGGATAATTACCCGTTGAAAATTTTTTGGTAACCGCTTGTAAATAATTAAAATGACTTTCGGCGTCTAAAACAAATAATACGGGATAGGTTTGTTCTTTAAACCTAGCATCGTCATAATCTGAAGGTAATGCTATATAAATTTCACGATTTTCATTGAGATGCTTTGAGTGTAGAGAATACTCTTTTCCTATTGTAATAGGTGATTGTGCATGAATTGAAATTGTGGTAAGAATGGCGAGTAATATAGATATAATTTTCATGTGAATGTTTTGCTGTAAATATAATATTATTCTTATTAAATCTAAATAAATTTTAAGCAAAAAAAATTGGACACATCTTTCAATGTATCCAATCTTTATTTATGAAAAAAAAAAAATTACTTTTTAATGAACTTTATAGCTTTTTGGGTTCCATCGACCAAAGCTATTTTTAAAATATAGTTGCCTGCTGGCAAACTATTGACATTAATTAACCCTATACTTATGGGTAATTGTTGCTTTTGTCCTAAAAGGTTATAAACCTCCATAGACTTTATATCTGTCGAACTATTAATTCTGAGCACATCTTGAACTGGATTAGGATAGACTTTTAATTCATCCTTTTGAGTGGGAACTTCATCTAAATTTAAAAGGCCACTCGAGTTTAATTCTTGGTAATAATAGTAATACGCTGTATTTTTCGAAGCAAATCTTTCTCTTACGGTTATGTTATCAAAATAACCAGTTATACTTGGTTTATTATAAGCTGAAAAGTTTGTAGAATTCCACCCACCAAAATACATTTTACGTGTAGCTGTTGTGCTGTTTAATTCGTAAAAAGGTTTACTCTCTATAAATTCTCCATTTAAGTATAGGTCCATATAACCAGCTCTATAAGTTATTGTAATGTATGCCCAGTGGAGGGACGATAAATATTGTCCGCTGTTTACGTTAGCATTAGTAGAACCATACTTACTACTACCAAAGCGAATTAAATGACCTCCGTTATTCGGGTATAATGTCAATACAATACCCTCATGAAAACTTGTGTCTCCATTTGGAACATAAAAAACAGGATAAGAAGAGGATAAAACTCCCGAATTTATTTGATTGCTAAATAATACCCAGAAGCTAATTGTTCCAGTACTTTTAAGTATAGAAGATAATTGAGAATAATCCAATGTTAACATTTGATGGTCGGATGGTAAATAGATGGCGTTATTGGAATTGCCATTTCTATCGTTTACTAATGTTAAATTATCCCCTACGGTAAAGCCAGAAGATGTTTTGGTACCGATAAAATAATGTGAGTATGATGGGTAATAAGGAACTTCAGATCGGTATAACGTCAATGCATTATCATCATTTAATGCTATTCTATGTACGGAGATATTATCAAAATATCCCGTTACAGATGCAACATCCCCCCCGCTTACGCCTAAATTATAACTACCAAAATACATTTTTTGTGTAGATGTAGAAGTTATATTGTAATATGTACAAGAAATTTTATATTCACCATTTATATATAACTTGGCAATGCCATTTTCGTAAGAAATTGTGTAATAGTTCCAATCCCAAAAATTAAAGTTATTAAAATCCATAAGTTCTCCTGTACTATAAGATGTTCCATTAGAACTTCCTAAGTAGAGATTATTTGCCAAGGCATTATACCCAAGTACCAATCCGATATTATTACCTTGATTTCCGTTGTTCATAAATAAAATAGGATGCAAATCCAAATATCCATTACCTAATGTATTTTCATGTTTATACCAAAATGCAATTGTAGCAGAATGATGCATGGTAGAAAATTCACTAGTAAAATGAAATGCTAATCCATTTTGATTGCTAGGTAAATAAATGGCATTTGTTGGAACATTGTTCCTGTCATTAACTAAAGTAAGGTTTGTACCAACCGAATAGTTTGTTGCTGTTTTTGTGTTATGAAAGCTGTGTTCAAAAACTCCTTGTTGAGCTAGTGTTTGTATACTAAAAAAAGCCCCAATAACTAGTAGTAAATTTTTTATCATATTTGTATTTTTAAGTTTGTTTGTAAAAATAAATACGATTGCAATAAAAAAAATAACCAATACATGAAC
>CAVBJB010000323.1:0-2702 GCA_963595625.1 Lachnospiraceae bacterium
CGGCATCCTTTTGCTTTACATGTAGTGAAACGGAATTAAAGCAAAAGATATAGCGTAAAGCCCGCCGTGGCAAAAAAGCCACGGAACGCCTTAAAAAATATTATTCACCAGCATAAACTGCAAAAAAGCGATCAACTCCATTGGTCTCAAAACTTGGACCTTTAGCAAAATTTTTGAGACGTAGTTTGTTATTGTTATCAAAAGTGTAATTTCCTCTATTAATTTCTATACTGATTTTTAAATAATATCTTTTGTTAACCCGAGTTTTGTTGTGTATGTATATTTCGCCTTTAATTATGCTACTGCCACTTGGCCCTTGTAACATCCCGCTTGATAAGTATAAATTAGAAATAACCCTATCGTTAGTTGCTGATGCGTTATATCCTGAGGTACTGCCGTTATTATCAGATAAAATAAGTCTAGCCCATGCGTATTGATCTGTTGATAAGTTTTTTTCGGATGAATATTGTAATATTTTAATGTCTAGATTAAAATTTAAATTTACGGCCCATTTTCCTGGTGGTAAATCTATATAAGCATTGGTATATAGCGCGTTAGTAATGTTGACACTATTAGCATATTGAATATCAGAATTTAGACCACCTCCAAAATTACCAGACACTGCAGGTACATTTATTAAACCATAGGTTCTCCAGCTGATATTTCCTAAATCATCGGAAAATAAAACTTGATCTTTAATTATTGTTTGTGGAGTTTCTAATCGTAATGCTGGTAATGTATTAGATTTTTTTATAATTAATGGCGCATTTTCGGTAGTTGTAGGGGAATAATTAATACCTACTTGTGCTTGTAAGTTATTACATACTAGCAGGCAGATTATTTTAAAAATAATTTTCATAGGAATTTAATTTAAGGGTATAGCATAAATTTGATTTTCCTTAATGGATGTATTACCAAAACTTTTTAAACGTGGGGTCGTTGTAGGGGCATTAGCGGCAGCTTCTCTTTTAAATCGAATATGTAATCTATATTGTCTATATGTGTTATTGTTCACTATAATAGCTCCTTTAAATATGCCCCTTGGTAGTGGAGCTTTAATAACTCCTTTAAACAATCCATATCCAAAATCTTCGAGTTGTGCATTATCTGTATTTGGATCGTTATCCTCTATAAAAGGAGAATAATTAATTTCCGAAGTAACTGTAGTGTTAGGACCTAAGGTCCCCTCAACTATATAAGAAATTCCGTTTGTATTGGTTAAAGAACTATCTGACTCAAGTTCTAGTAATATATTTGCAATAACGGCCCATCTGCCTTTAGGTAATCCTATAGTAATGGTTGTATAAATAAAAGCTGAAGATTCCATTGAAAGCGCTGAAGCTGTAGTTGGTAAATTTCCGAATATTATATTTTTGAAAATATTGGTGGTTTTAGCGGAAACAGTCCCTAGATTATCATCACTTACAATTACTTTTTCCTCGCCTACTACAGTTGAAGATAAATCTGGCAATTTAAAAATATACTCTTGAGTTGAGTTAACATGCAAAGTATTAGTTGGGTTATAGGTGTTAATACCAATTCCAACTTGTGCAACACTTAATAATATATTAAATGAGCATATAATGAGGCTAAGTTTAATTTTCATAATTTCTTAATCAAATGGAACAGCATATAAAATATTTTCACCCCAATCTGAACTTCCAAAATTGACAATGTATGAGGTGTTAGAATTTCCATAATTTTTTTTAAAGGCCCATAAATAATATGTTTTAGGAGCCATTGTAGTATTCTCTATTGCAATACTACCTTCTAAAATATTGTAGATTGCAGGCCCAATGATTCCACCCGACATTTGATTTGCGGACTGCGGAATTACGTCTGTTGAATAGTCTGAATTTGTAGCACTATCACTTAAATAAGCGGTAACCCATGTGCTTTGCATATTATTTAAATTAGGTGATGCATTTAAAAGAAATATTCCTTTAACAATATATCGACCTCTTGGAAGGGTTATTTTTAAATTTGTGTACTTTGCAACATTTTGTTCTACTATGTTTAAACCAGCTTGAGGTAATGTTGTATTGATAATTTCTAATAGAAAGGGTCTTGCCCATCTTACTTCTCCCTGTTGATTTACTTTAAGAATTTTATCATTTCCAGAACTGGAATGTTCCAAGCGTACACCGCCTTTAACATGAAGCATGGCACTTGGAGTAGTCGTGCCAATACCAACTTGGGCATTACTTTGAAGCATATAAAGTAATAACCCTATTTTTGCAAATAGTGTGGCTAATTTCATTTTGATTTGGGTGTAGGTTAATATCTTTATAACTTATATTTGATTTTTAAATTGTATATTTACTCTTAATATTTCTAATTTTAACGCATGTCTAAAGACAGATTTTTTAAAAGATATCATTACATTATTAATACAATAAAAAGAAAGCGTATTAATGCGAGTGATCTTACTCAAGATATTCTCGATAATATGGACGATTTACAATCTTATTCTACACGAACGTTATCTAGAGATATTAGAGAGATACAATCCATTTTTGGGATTGAAATAGTATTTGACAGAAAAGCCAATCATTATATAATTAAAAGTGATGAAGTTTTAGATGATGATATAGAAAAACAAAAGCTTTTAGAAGCCTTTCAGTTTGTCGAATTAGCAAGTATGGCTAAAGATTATAACGATATTTTGCTGTTTGAACAGCGTAAATTGGTAGGTTTTGAAT
>CAVBJB010000324.1:0-2700 GCA_963595625.1 Lachnospiraceae bacterium
TACAATCCTAGATAAAATTAATTTAATTGGTGACGATAAAGGAGGTTTATATTTATTTGATAACGATATGAAGACTTTTTCTGGCCAAGGAAATTCAGCAGAATCTGGAGCTCAAGCATAAAAAAATAAGATGTTCTAAAAACTTGTTTAGAACATTTTATTTTTTATTTTAATTATCCATAAAAAATATTTAATTTTGCATTTGCATTTTTATAATGTTGCATTGTATTTGTAAGAAAAACTATATGAAAAAATACATAATTATACTATCAGCTTCAGCCTTATTGGCATCATGCAGTAGTTATCAAAAAGCTTTAAAATCAGAAGATAAGGCTTTAAAATATGAAACAGCTACCAAACTGTACGAAGAGGATAAACATAATAAAGCTATTAAATTATTTGAACAAATCGAAGGTTCATATAGAGGGAAGCCATCCGGCGAAGGTTTATTTTATAGACTTTCTAAATCCTATTACGCAACAAAGCAATATTATTTAGCTGCAGAAAAATTTAAAAGTTTTGCTAACGGTTATCCAAAATCTGAAAAGAGAGAAGAGGCCATGTTTTTGAGAGCAAAATCACTATATAATGTATCGCCAGTTTATTCTAAAGACCAAGAGGACACGGAAAGAGCAATTGAAATTTTACAATTATTTATTGACACCTATCCAAACTCTTCGTATTTAAAAGAAGCTAACGAATTATATGCTGAACTTAACGACAAATTAGAGCTTAAAGCTTTTGAAATTGCTAAACAATATAATAAAATTGGAGAGTTTACACGTAATTATAATGCCGCTATAACAGCATTAGATAATTTTATGTTAGATTTTCCGGGATCTAAATATCGTGAGGATGCTATGTTTTATAAATACGATTCAGCATACAAACTTGCAGTAAACAGTGTAGATTCTAAGAAAAAAGAACGTTTAGAAAAAGCAATTGCAATTTACGGTACTTTTAATTCTACTTTTGAAGATTCTAAGTATAAAAAAGAAGCAGCCGAAATGTTTGCAACATTAAATAAAGAATTAGTACAATACTCAAATTAAAAAATAAGTCATGGATTTAAAAAAGACTACAGCTCCTGTAAATACGATTACTTACAATAAATCAAAAATAGAAGAGCCTACAGAAAATATTTATGAGGCGATCACTATTATTGCTAAAAGAGCAAGTCAAATTAATTCTGAAATTAAAAAAGAGTTAATTGAAAAATTAGATGAATTTGCTACTTACAACGACAGTTTAGAAGAAGTTTTTGAAAACAAAGAGCAAATCGAAGTTTCTAAATACTACGAAAAATTACCAAAACCTCATGCTTTAGCTGTTGAAGAGTGGTTAAATGACAAAATCTATTTTAATAGAGAAGCAATTTCTAACACAGAAGAATAATATAAATGAATGTTTTAAGCGGAAAAAAAATATTACTTGGAATTTCAGGTGGAATTGCCGCGTATAAAACTACAACTTTAGTAAGATTTTTAGTAAAAGCTGGGGCTCAGGTACAAGTTATCATGACCCCTGCTGCTAAAGATTTTGTTACTCCTTTAACGCTTTCTACTTTATCAAAAAATCCTGTATATTCTACTTTTTATAATACAGAAAGCAATGATGCTAAATGGAACAATCACGTTGAATTGGCTCTTTGGGCTGATTTTATGATTATTGCACCAGCAACAGCAAATACATTAGCTAAAATGGCTCATGGTATCTGTGATAACTTACTTATGGCAACTTATCTATCGGCAAAATGTAAAGTATATTTTGCGCCAGCTATGGATTTAGATATGTATGCACATCCTTCTACCTTACAAAATTTTAATACTTTACAGTCTTTTGGAAATGTAATGATCCCGGCAGAATACGGGGAACTTGCAAGTGGTCTTGTAGGTCAAGGGCGTATGTCTGAACCTGAAAATATTGTAGCCTTTATTCAAAAGGATTTAGAAGTTAAGTTACCACTAAAAGGAAAAAAAGTTTTAGTTACTGCAGGTCCTACATACGAGGCAATTGATCCCGTTCGATTTATTGGAAATCACTCAACCGGAAAAATGGGCTTTGATATTGCAGATCAAGCTGCAGCTATGGGAGCAGAAGTAACGTTAGTTACGGGACCTTCACACTTAAATCCTAAAAACAATTCAGTCCAAATAATTAGAGTTACCTCTGCCAAACAAATGTATGAAGCTTGCCATACGGTATATCCTGGGGTAGATATTGCAGTTGCAGCAGCAGCGGTAGCAGATTATAGACCTAAAAATGTTGCAGCAGAGAAAATAAAAAAATCGGATGCAAACTTTAGTATTGAACTAGAAAAGACAGATGATATTTTGGCTTCTTTAGGGAAAATAAAACAAAAACAATTTTTAGTTGGTTTTGCTTTAGAAACGGAAAATGAAATTGAACACGCAAAACAAAAAATAGTTAAAAAGAATTTGGATTTTATTGTTTTAAATTCTTTAAAAGATGAAGGTGCAGGGTTTGGAAAACCAACAAATAAAGTTACCTTTATAGATAAAGATTTTGTAATAGAACCTTTAAATTTAAAATCTAAGGAACAAGTAGCTTTAGATATTGTAACTAAAATAATTAACCATTATGCGTAAATTTTTATCCGTAGTCCTACTATCGGTATCCAGTTATATTTTACAAGCACAAGAATTACGTTGTAACGTAAAAGTAAATTATAACCAAATT
>CAVBJB010000325.1:0-2698 GCA_963595625.1 Lachnospiraceae bacterium
ATTTATAAATGACTCTCCTGTTAATTTAAATGTTTTACAGGAACTAAGTCAATATTTATTAGATATTCACTCACAACACCAAACCTCGGAGTTAGCTGAAGATTCGTTTCAATTAAAATTAATTGATGCAGTTGCGAATAATAATGAAGAGTTAGTGACCTATCAAGAAAAGCTTAAAATATATAAAAAGCTTCGAAAGGAATTAAAAAATCTTGAAACAAATAAAGCAGATTTAATTAAAGAATACGATTATAATTCTTTTTTATTAAATGAATTAATCGATTTAAATCTATCGACTTTGAATCAGGAAGAGTTGGAATCTCAATTGGATGTTTTAAATAATGTTGAAGCTATACAAGAGCATTTGGACAAATCATCGGCTATTTTAAATGAAGAGCAATACGGTATTTTATCCGCCTTAAAGGAATTAAAAGCCAGTGCTGTTAAAACGAGTAGTCTCTCTAGTGAATATAGTGATATTTTAGAACGAATAACATCTGTTTTAATAGAACTTGATGATATTGCATCTGAGATTGAAAATAAAGCGTCTAACCTAATAAATGACCCTGAATTGTTGATGCAAATTAACGATAAGTTGCAAAAGCTTTATACGTTGCAAAAAAAACACGGGGTAAGTACTGTTTCTGATTTAATTTTTATACAAGAAGAATTAGAAGCAAAAGTAATTTCGGTTGATGAATTTGATTTAAAAATTGAAACACTTACTAAAGAAATTTCTAATTTAGATCTAGAGTTAAATGAACTTGCAGCAAAACTTACAGCAAGTAGAGAAGAGGCTGCTCCTAAATTAATTGAAAAAATACTGGATGTATTAACTCATTTAGGCATGCAAAATGCACGCTTTGAGTTAGAAAATAATATATCGAACGATTATTTATCTCACGGTAGAGATCAAATACAGTTGTTATTATCTGCTAATAAAGGTACAAGTTTTGGACCTATTAAAAAGGTAGCATCCGGTGGAGAGATGTCTAGAATTATGTTGGCTATTAAAGCCATACAATCTAAATATTCTAAACTACCAACTATTATTTTTGATGAAATTGATACAGGTGTTTCTGGTGAAATTGCAAATAAAATGGCCGATATAATGTATGATATGAGTAGTACGATGCAAGTTTTTGTTATTACGCATTTACCCCAAGTAGCATCTAAAGGAGATTTTCATTATAAAGTTGCCAAATATGTGGTAAATGATACTACAGTATCTCAATTAAAATTATTAAGTCAGGAGGAACGCGTCTTACAAATTGCCGAGATGATTTCTGGTGAGCACTACACTGATTCAGCAATAAATCACGCAAAAGAATTGCTTAGAATAATATAAAAAAAACTCAAGATTCTTAATCTTGAGTTTTTTTATTATCTACGTTTATTAGCTGTATTTTTTTTAGCCAAAGATTTAGATGCTGTAGGTTGATTTAATTTATACGTATTTTCTGTTTCATTGTATACGTATTTTTCAGTACCGTGTTTACTCGATAGTGTATAATCTCCATTTGCTAACACAGTACACAATTTACCTTCGTTAATTTTCTTAACTATAGTTTCGGATGCATCTTTATGTTTTGAAAGATATCTTATCTCTTCATAGTCCGCAGTTTTTTGCTTATTCGATAGTAAATTCTTTTTAGTATCTAAATCCCAAATTTCAGTGTAATTTATAGCCCCGTTCTCCTTTATTAATTCTGTATTTTTAGCTACAACTTCTTTCCATGTAAATTGGTAAAGATGTTTATTACCTACTTTTATCGTTTTAAAAGCAACCTGCTCAGGTGCAGCATTAATTTCGGTAGTTCTTGTAAACAAGGTATCCTTTTTTTCAGTCTCTGTATAATATACAAATACTTTATTTTTTAAGTATTGAATTTCTATCTTATTAGCATCATCTTTAAGCAATAAAACAGTTTTCTCTACGACAGTTTTTTTAGTGGTTGTCTTTTTTTTCTGTGCATTTGAAGTGAATACAGAAATTAAAATTGTAAAAATAAGTAGGGCTTTTTTCATAAAATTTAGTTTTTGTTAACAATTTACAACTATCTTTTATAAAAAGCAAATCAATAAAAAAAAGACCATGTAAACATGGTCTTAAATATTTATATTTTAACTGTCCAACCAAAGGTATCTTCAGCTAATTTATATTGTATATCGTTTAATTTTTCTTTAATTTCTAAAGATAAAGGCGCCTCTGACTTTGGTAATTCGTAATACGTATCTTTGTATTGAAAACCAGCAATTGGATTAACAACAGCTGCAGTTCCTGCTCCAAAAATTTCCTGTAATGTTCCGTTTGTATGTGCAGTTACAATTTCGTCAACGGTAATTGCTCTTACCTCCGTTTTAATTCCTTCTCTTTCTGCTAAAGCTATAATTGATTTACGTGTAACACCATCTAAAATACGTTCACTTGTAGGAGCCGTAATTAAAGTATTGTCGATACGGAAAAAAACGTTCATAGTTCCAGCTTCCTCTAACTTTGTATGTGTAGCATCATCTGTCCAAATAACTTGTTGAAAACCCTGTTCATTAGCTAATTTAGTTGGGTAAAACTGTCCAGCATAATTTCCTGCAGCTTTAGCAGCACCAATTCCACCGTTTGCAGCTCTAGAGAAATGATCAGCAATTACAACTTTTACCTCACCAGAATAATAAGATTTTACAGGAGATAAAATAATAC
>CAVBJB010000326.1:0-2697 GCA_963595625.1 Lachnospiraceae bacterium
GTATAGCCCAGAACTTTTAAAAATCAATCTTTTTGCTTTTGTAATTCTTATTTTTGTTGTAAATACAAAATTTCCAACCCACCTTTGCAACATTCTTTTTTTAGCCTCTAAAGTTCCTGTTTTTTGTAAACTCTCTGCCAAACCTATGTGAAAGTTTTTTCGTAGATTTTCGGAAATACTGTCCCCTAAATTGGATAACCCTATAACTCCGTGTTGTAAATTTGCTGAATTTATCAAACGTATGTCAAAAACGCGATCCTCTGTATACATATCTTTGTTATCACCCCTCACCCTTCCAGAGTATTTAACAATTTTTCATGTTGTAAATAACATGTCATCTTTTATACTCGTAATAAATATTTGTTCCCTGCCCCCAATACGTCTATAATTTAAATGGTTTACGGGCTCAGGGAGCCACCTGTTAAACAGCGAAATTAAATTATGTTTTTTCTTTGATTCGTTTTGCATATTTCCTATGTTTAAATGATTCAAAGCTGTTTTAGTTTTACTTGTTGTGAAGCTAATATGCGAACTGCTAGAATTACTCAGTAAGTACATATTAAAAAATATACCCCAATCTTATTAGTAATTTTACCTCCCCAACAAGTAGAAAAAAAACGCCGACCGATCTCGCCACCGCCCACCGTGTAAAATTCCACAGATCGTGGAATTACTATGGTGGGTTTGTGCACTCAACCTTCCCTTGCTCCACTTTATGTGTTAAAAACGCGCCAAACTACCATTTTAAAAAACTTAACGTATTTTTTTCTTAGCATACAAAATTTAATAACAGTTTAAATAGCTACATACGAGTATACGTCTTGTGCACTTAGTGCAAACAATATTGTTAAAATAATTGCTAAATATGTATTTTTTATATAAGAAAACACTGTTTGAGAGTTTCCTCGGATTACTGTACTGATGTTTGTAATTGTTCCGGTAACAATAGATACAGTTAGGCCGTCAATTAGTTTATTTTGTAATGTATATATATTTAAATCCTCCATTGCTACTAAAATAATGCTATTAACAAAATAACTCACAATAGCATCGAAATACCACCTATTGTAGAAAAATGAGTAAACCTCCACTTTTAGCATTACGAAATTAATTTTTACGTTTAAATTTAAGTTTTTACATAAACTAACAGTTAATTTTTCAAAAAATAGTACCATATCAATTTTATTTAATTTTAGGACAAAGTAATAAATATAACCCGAAAAACTTATTATTGTTAGTAACACTTTTATTTTTGTAGGTAAATACTCAACAAAAGTATTTATGTTATTTCCAGATACAAACTCAGAAAAGGTATTTAAGGTAATATTGTAACCAGGTCCAACCACTACATCTTTAAAAATTAAACCCCCAAAAATACTAAACAGTGAAAGTACCATTAGAGGCAATTGAGTTGTTAAAAAATCTTGACCGTCAGTATGTAATTGTTTTGCAACCCCAGATTTAACAGCGGTTTCTTTTACAAAAATATAGTACATTAACTTTGCGCTATACATCGAAGTGAAAACTGCTGCTTTTAATAGTAACATAAATACAAAAAATGCAACTCAAGAGTTTTCGAATACTGCTTTTAAGTATGCTACGCTTATTATCATTTCTTTTGAAAAAAAACCAGCAAAAAATGGTACGCCAGATAATGCAAATCCGGCAATTGCCATAGAGATAAATGCTGTTGGTAGAACTCTTAAAAGTCCACCCATTTTTCTAATGTCTTGTTCACCACCAAGTGTATGTATTACTATACCAGCACATAGGAATAGTAACGATTTAAAAAACGCATGTGTGATTAGGTGGAAAAATGCTACGGCAAAGTTACCCATACCACAAGCTGCAACCATGTAACCTAATTGGCTACATGTTGAAAATGCTATTATTTTTTTAATATCAGTTTGAGCTGCACCAGTTGTTGCACCAAAAAATGCTGTAAAAGCCCCAATCATCGAAATTGCTGTTAATGCGCATTCGTTTGCTATAAAAATATTAGAAAGTCTTAACATAAGAAAAATTCCCGCTGTTACCATTGTTGCTGCATGGATTAACGCTGAAACGGGGGTTGGCCCTTCCATAGCGTCTGGTAATCAGCTGTGTAATCCAAATTGTGCGGATTTTGACATCACAGCTATAAATAAAAGTGATACAATAAAACGAGTGTCTAATGTCTCAATCGAGTCTAATGTTACCATCCATGAAATTTCGTAAATGTTTAATGAGTTAAAGGTGGTGTACATTAACGCTATTGCATACATAAATGCAAAATCACCTACCCTATTCACAAGAACCGCCTTAAGTGCGGCAATGTTAGCTTGTTTTCTTGTATACCAAAAATTAATTAGTAAATACGAACAAAGACCTACTAACTCTCAACCTATAAAAAATTGTATAAGATCAGATGCAGTTACAAGTAATAACATACAGAATGTAAATAGTGATAAATATGCAAAAAATCTAACTATAAATGGGTCATTTGACATGTAGTATATAGAAAAAATATTTACCATACTAGCAACTAGAATTACTGTAAAAGACATAATCACTGAAACATAATCTAGTCAGATGGTTAATCCTGTATCAACTCCCTCGAATGTAGATCAATTAAAAAATTGATATACGTAAATAAACTTACCAGAGTAGTTTAAAAAAATACTAGTGATAAGTAAGTAAGATACAACTAATAAGTTG
>CAVBJB010000327.1:0-2667 GCA_963595625.1 Lachnospiraceae bacterium
TTTTATAACTTCTTCTATATTCATGACTTAAAGTAATACACAAATTTACAAAAGTAAATGTTGTATATACAACTAATTAAGTTTTAAATAACTTTGGTTTTATTTTGAGAAAATCTTTAAATTTACTTATTAAATTAAAAGTGTTATGAATATCTCTCAAACGGATTGGTGGGAAAAGGCTCAAGCAGAGGCTGAACCAAAAATTATTGATGTAAGAACTCCTGAGGAGTATGCTGCTGGTTATATTCCTGGAGCTGTAAATGTAAATATTTTTGAACAAGAAGCTTTTTTTAACTTTGTAGAGAGCTTAGATAAAACTCAAAATTATTATGTTTACTGCCGTTCTGGTGCTCGTAGCGGAAATGCTTGTGGTATAATGAATGATTTAGGTATAGAAAATGCCTATAATTTAACAGGTGGAATTTTAGATTGGCAAGGTCCAATTGAATAATACATAAAGAAGTCTTAGGGCTTCTTTTTTTATACAAATTCAATATGAAAAAAGATTTAGAGACTAGCGAAGATATTAAATTATTGGTTGATACCTTTTATGCAAAAGTTGGAAAAGATCCTTTAATAGGTCCTATTTTTCATGGTGTTTTAAAGGATAATTGGCAACCGCATTTAGACAAGATGTACGGTTTTTGGGAAACTATTTTATTTGAAGTTAGAAAATACAGTGGAAGTCCCTTCCCGCCGCATAGACATTTGCCTTTAGAGCAAGATCATTTTAATAGATGGTTGTTTTTATTTGCTGAGACTCTTGAAAGCTTATTTGAAGGGGAAAAAGCGAAAGAAGCTCTATGGCGTGCCGAGAAGATGGGTGAAATGTTTTTATACAAGATTAAATATTTGAGAGGAGAAATTACTCCTGAGTAATTGATTCAGTTGTTTTAAACTATAAGATATTGATCTAACAAAAAATCCCAAAGCAAAGCTTTGGGATTTTTTTATTTCGGTAAACTTTCGGGTTCTGGCTCACGATAAACAGTTGAACTTATAGAACCTAAAAATGCTTCAAGAGCTTGCAATTCTTCTTCGTTTAAACTTAAAACGTGTAACAGTTCTGAGTTTATAGGATAAGTTGGATCCTTTTCATACCCCTCAGGTAGTTTGCGGTTGGGCATTCCTACGTTATACATGTTTAAAACGCCTCTTATATGAGGGAATAAACCGTTGTGCATATAAGGTCCCGTTTTTGTGATGTCTCTTAAAGAAGGGGTTCTAAATTTGCCCACATCTTTAGGATCCTTTGTTTGGGCATATAAACCTAAATCTTCGTACTTTCTTTTATAATAGGTTAACCCAACATTGTGGAATTGATTGTCAGAAAACAATCCTGAATTATGACAGTTAATACATCTAGCTTTGGTTCTAAATAAATGTAAACCTTGAACTTCTTGGTCTGTTAGTTGTTTAGAATCTCCTTCTATAAATTTATCAAACTTACTTTTTCTGCTCACAATGGTTCTTTCAAACGTTGCGATTGCTTTAAAAATACGTTCTTCATTTATAGTTTCGTCTCCAAAAGCTTCTTTAAAAAGAGGCTTATACCCTTTAATTTTTTTAATTGTTTTAACAGCAACATCCACATGGTTTGCCATTTCTTTTGGATCTTTAATAGGAAAAGCCGCTTGATCCTCTAGCGATTTTGCTCGACCGTCCCAAAATAAAGGCGTTACATAAGCAACGTTTAATAAGGATTTTGAATTTCTAACGCCTAATTGTCTATCTTGTCCATGAGATACGGGTTTACCATCTCCCCAAGCTAAAGCTGGATCGTGACAAGATGAACATGAAATTTGTTGAGAAGAAGATAGACGCGGATCAAAAAATAAAGATTTACCAAGGTTACGTTTTGCTTCACTATACGGATTATTTTCAGGAAATTTTACGGGTGGTAAAACACCTATATCCTGAAAATTTAAAACAGTACTGTCAACAGTTGCTGAGGGCCAAGATTTTGGATCTCCACTACTGTATAAAGCTCTTAATTGATCTACGCTGTAATAAATTGGATCGTTATGATCTTTGTATTTTATTGACATTAAAGCTAAAGTAAATAGTATACCACTAGCTAACCCAATAATCTTCTTCATTATAATCTATCTTTTCTAATAAATAATTGCTAAACCTAGAGTTCCGGTTTGGTTTGGTCTATCAATTAAATTGGATGTAAATTCTTTGTATTGATTGCCTGTTGCAAATAAAGATTTGTATGAACCAAAAATTCTGAAATCACATTTTTTAAATGCAATATCGTAATTAACCTGAATACCTGTTGTTAGTTTAGAGGTTACATCATATCCATGGTCGTTTGTAATTACATTATCTCCAAAAGTCGAATTTGAACTTGATGAATTGTAATATAAATGATCACTTAAAGCGTTATAATGTTTAAAATAAACTTCAGTATTTATGCGGTTTCTTTCATTTTTAAACAAGTCTGTATTTGCATTCAAAGATAACTCTAAATAATGGATTTTTTTGTCAACAACCGTTAATAAATCCTTTACAATATTTCTAGAATATTTAGCTCCAAAATTAAAAGCGTACTGTGTGCGTCCGTTTTCTCTTTTAATAATTTTATTATCAAGACCAAAGGTGTTTTCTACGTATCTAAAATTTTGACCTAGAGCAAGCAAAGAATAATTTTCTTTTTTAGAG
>CAVBJB010000328.1:0-2664 GCA_963595625.1 Lachnospiraceae bacterium
GGTTAATATTTTTTCCTTATATATAACGACACATCTTTATATAAATTTTATTAGATCCTTTTTATTTCATTTTCATAAGTTGGCTATTTACTATATATTCGCACCCACATACAAATATTTAAAAACAGATTATGAAAAAACTTGTTCTTTCATTTATCGCAATCTTTACGTTACTACCTTTCACGGTTAAGGCAAACGAGGGGATGTGGTTTTTAATGTTCATCGAACGTTTAAATCACCGCGATATGCAAAAAATGGGGTTACAACTTACGGCTGAAGAGATTTATAGCATCAATAACAACTCGTTAAAAGATGCAATTGTTCAATTCAACGGTGGGTGTACTGCTGAAATGATTTCTAAAGACGGTTTAGTTTTAACTAACCACCACTGTGGGTACGATGCTATTGCGGAATTATCTACTCCAGAGCATAACTATCTAAAAAACGGATTTTGGGCTCAAAACCGTGCTGAGGAATTAAAACCTAAAAGTTTATATGTACGATTCTTTGTTCGTATGGACGACGTTTCTAAACGTATCTTAGCACAGGTTAATGATAAAATGACTGAGGCTGAACGCGAAAAAGCTATCAATAAAGAAATTGCTAAAATTCAAGAAGAAAATTCTGAAAACGGTAAATATACAGTAGCTGTTCGCCCTTTTTTCCAAGGTAACGAGTATTACTATTTTGTTTATCAAGATTATACAGACGTTCGTTTAGTTGGAACACCTGAGGAGTCAATTGGTAAATTCGGAGGAGATACTGACAACTGGGAGTGGCCTCGTCACACAGGTGATTTCTCTTTATTCCGTGTTTATGCGGATAAAAATAATGAGCCAGCAAATTATTCTACTGCAAACGTTCCTTTAAAACCTAAACATCATTTACCAGTAAATGTAAAAGGAATTAAAGAAGGTGATTTCGCTATGATTTTAGGTTACCCAGGACGTACAAACCGATGGATGCCAGCAGGCGGAATTGAGCAAAACGTTAAATATGCTTATCCTGCATGGGTTGAAGGTTCTAAAACCGGAATGGACAACCTTAAAAAACATATGGTTAAAGACGAAGCGGTTAACTTAATGTATGCATCAAAATATGCATCTTTAGCTAACTATTGGAAAAATCGTCAAGGAATGATCGACGCTTTAACTCAGTTTAAAACAGCTAAAGCTAAAGCTGCTCAAGAAGCTAAATTTAACAAATGGGCAAACAAGCCAGCTAATAAAGAAAAATACGGAACAGTTGTTGAGACAATTAATAAGTATTACGCTTTAACTAATAACAAGGCAGCACACGATAACTATTTAATGACAATGTTACGTTCTTCTGCATTTGGTTCAGTTTCTCGTGGTTTAGCTCGTCAGTTAGAAATGTATGCTAAAGCTCCTGTAGCAAAACAAGCAGAAGTTAAGTCTGTATTACAAGATATGATCAATGAGTTCTACAGTGAAGTTTACATTCCTGCAGAAAAAGATGTATTAGCGGCTCAATTAGCTTTATATGCTAAAAAAGGTAAAACTTTTGGTTTAGCTCCTCAAGTAGAAGCTTTAACTAAAACAAATAACGGAGATTTTACAAACTTTGTAAACGCAATCTTCAACATGTCTATCTTCCGTTCTCCAGAGGCTGTTTCAGCTTTCTTAGAGGCTCCAGATGCAGACATGATTGTTAATGATCCACTAGTAAAATTATCTAATAATTTACTTACTCATTACAGCGCTAAATCAGACGAAGTTGCTAAAGCAGAAAACGACTACCAAGCAGCTTTCCGTAAGTTAGTAGCTGGATTACGTGAATCTGGTATTTCAGAAATTAAATACCCAGACGCTAACTCTACATTGCGTTTAACTTACGGTACAGTTCGTTCTTTACCTAAAGATAAGCGTAATGATGCTAAAGTAAACAACTATACTACTTTAGATGGTATGGTAAAAAAATACAAAAAAGGGGATTTAGAATTCGATCTACCACAACGTCTTTTAGATATGGCTGCTAAAAAACAATACGGTACGTATGCTGATAAAGACGGTTCTTTACACGTAAATATGTTAACAGATCATGATATTACAGGAGGTAATTCAGGTTCACCAGTTCTTAACGGAAAAGGAGAATTAATTGGATTAGCTTTTGACGGTAACATCGAGGCAATGGCCGGAGACGTAATCTTTGATCCTAAATTACAACGTACAATTAACGTAGACATTCGTTTTGTACTTTGGGTAATCGATACTTACGCAGGAGCAACACATTTAATCAACGAAATGGATATCGTTAAATAATAAAAAAGTCGCACAGTAATGTGCGACTTTTTTTTAAACTTGTAATCTATTTGCTAAATTAATTCATGCTAGGATCTAAAGGTTTTGTTTTAGGTATTAATTTAAAACCAGAAAAAACCAAAATCTGTAATACTATTAAAATAACAAATACTATTCCTAATCCAAATTGTGATAAAAGTTTATAAAAAGCGTATTGAGATTCAATATCCTTCATTATAATTTCTGATTCATCCAGCTGTATATCAGATAAGGAATCTAAACTTTTTAAAATCTTATTACTGTCTTCTAAAGTAATTTCCTCATTCGTAGCATATAATTTTTCAAAACTTTGTAAATGACTTATGAGTTCCTTTGCTGTATTATTTTCAACTAAAGTTAAATT
>CAVBJB010000329.1:0-2659 GCA_963595625.1 Lachnospiraceae bacterium
GTTTAACAGATGTTAAAATATCTTACTCTCGCCCTGGGATTAAAGGAAGAACCGTTTACGGAGAGCTTGTTCCTTACGGTAAAATGTGGAGAACAGGTGCTAACGAAAACACGATTTTAGACTTTTCTACCGATTTTAAATTTGGCGGAACAGATGTTAAGCGTGGAAAATATGCTTTATATACCTTACCAAAAGCGGACAACTGGGAAGTTATTTTATACAACGATATAAACAATTGGGGATTACCCGAAAAATGGGATGATAGTAAAGTTGTGGCTCGTGTAAATGCTAAACCTGAAAGTTTATCTAGAAGTATCGAGAATTTTTCTCTGGGATTTAATAATATCGATGGAGAATATGCTGATTTAGAGATAGCATGGGAAAAAACAATTGTAGCGGTGCGCGTTACTTTCCCGACGAAAGAATTAGCTATGAAGAGTATTGATACAACTTTGGCCGGACCTACACATGCTGATTTTTATTCTTCAGCTCAATATATTTACCAAAGTAATGGAGATTTAAATAAAGCTTACGTTTGGGTAAATAAATCTATAGATTTAGCAGGAGGTAGTGCTCCGTTTTGGTATTACAGATTAAAAGCTTTAATCCAAGCCAAACAAGGTGACTTTAAAGGTGCAGTTGCCTCAGCTACTTTATCTTTACAAGGTGCAGAAAAAGCTAATAATGCCGAGTATATTAAGAGTAATACAGATTCTATTAAAGAATGGTCTAAAAAAATAATGTAATTTTTAATAATTTAAAAAGGTGCGTAAAACTTTTGTTTTACGCACCTTTTTTATGGTTTACTTTTAGCCCTGATGGAAGCGATATCCTTTTTTAATTTTTTAAGAAATTAAAAAAGATAAAGCGTACAGCAGGAATATGGAACTCTTTATTGCCCATACCTTTACGCTCCTTACTATACTTGTATAGAAACACCGTTTTGGCTAATCTTTTTATTGTCTTGATCTAAATAGAAATCTATTTTACCTAAGTTAATACCGTAAGCCCCCGTTTGATTTACTAAAACGTGTTTGCCGGCTTTATTAGTTTTAATGATAGGTTTATCCAGGAAGGTATGTGTATGTCCGCCAATGATTGCATCTACACCTTCGGTTCTTTCAGCTAATAAAAGGTCACAAATTTTATTAGGAAATTCCTTGTACTCAAAACCTAAATGAGAAAGGCAAATAACAAGATCACAATTTAGCTCTTCTCTAAGTTTTTTTGCCATTGTGTTTACCACCTCTACAGGATCATTGTAAATGGTTTCCTTATAATTTTTGAAATCTACTAAGCCTGCAAGTTCTACACCTACACCCATAATACCAATTTTAACCCCGTCTTTCTCAATGATTTTATAGGGTTTTATGTAATTGTTTAAAATGGTTTTAGAGAAGTCGTAGTTAGAGTTTACAAAATCAAATTCGGCGTTAGGAAGTTGCGCTAATAACCCCTCGAGACCGTTGTCAAAATCGTGGTTTCCTAGGGTTGCAGCGTCGTAACCTAACTTATTCATTAATTTAAACTCTAATTCCCCGCCATAATAGTTAAAGTAGGGAGTCCCTTGAAAAATATCCCCGGCGTCTAACAAAATTACATTTTTTTCTTCTTGTCTAATTTTACTTACCGCAGTAGCTCTACGTGCAACTCCACCCATATTTGGGTACTTGGGATGATCCGCCGGGAATGACTCAATGGTACTATGGGTATCGTTTGTATGTAAGATAGTTATCTTTTTAGTCTTTGTTTTTGTTGTGAAACTACTTAATGAAATTCCGCCAAGGGTTACTAGAGCAGATGTAGCGATTGTGCCTTTTAAAAATTCTCTTCTTTTCATGCCTTGGTTTATTTAAAAATAAAAATAGTCTGATCGATAACCGGTAGTTCTTTAACCGTTTTAAAGTAATCTATGGTCATGTTTCTCATTTTGTAATCTAAGTCGTGTTTTGCCACGGCTTTGTTGAAAAAGAACATGCTGTCACCGCCGTTCACTAAATAATCGTTAGTGGCTACATGGTATATTTTGTCTTTTTCTATTTCTTGATTGTTGATTTTAATAGAAGTTGCTTTGTATGTATTGCTATCAACCGTGATTTGAATATTTTTTAAAGGGTGTGGTGTTTTGTTACGTAATAAAAAGGTTACCATTTCATAAATGGTTTCTCCTTTAAGTTCTGCTACGTACAAACTATTTTCAAATGGCATTACTTGGTATGCAGTACGTGTAGTAACGGGGCCTTGCGGAATTACCGCACGTAAACCGCCGTGATTTAATATACACATATCTATGTGTTTGCCGGTGCGTTTAAAATATATGGGATCTGCTAAATCGGTAACAAAAGTTGCAAATAAATCTCCAATATTGGTTTGCCATTTACCTACAGACTTGTCAAAAACAACGGGGGAATAGGTTAAAACTTTAACCATATCATTATCTAAATTTGTTTTGTAAGGGGCTATAAAATCCAAAATTTCTTTACTTTCAGTAAAGTTTTGATCCATTACAATGTTTTTAGCCTCTATGCTTTTGGTTTGGTAATGGGTTGAGGAGCAGCTACTAAGTGCTATTGTGGTTAACAAACTTAAATTTATTGCTAACAAACCATTATACTTTATTAAATTAGCCATCTGTAAATAAATGTTTACTATTTATACT
>CAVBJB010000330.1:0-2652 GCA_963595625.1 Lachnospiraceae bacterium
TTTTTACCTTTAATTTTCTTTACTACGTCGTCTAAACGCATACCAGAAATATCAATAGGCTCTTGATTTCCTTGTCCTACTTTTAAAATTAAATCCCCTTGTTCAACTTCTTTATTTTTAGAGGCTGGACCACCAGGAATTAATTCGTTTAATTCAACATAATCGTTCTTTTTTTGTAAACGCGCACCAATACCTTCTAAAGTACCAGACATAGCAGAGTCAAAACGTTCTTTATCGTCTGGAGCAAAATATTGAGTATGCGGATCAAAAGATTCTGTAAATGCATTTAAGTAAATAGCAAACCAATCTTTACGCTCTAAATCGTCAACAATTTCAAAAAATTCGTTTAAGTTTTTTAAACTTTTTTCTCTAGAGTCTTTTTCAATCTCCTCTAAAGTTTTCATTACGTACTTTTCGTCTTTAGCTTTTTTATCTTCTTCAACTTTTTCAGCTGTGTAGATCGAACCATTAATTGCATATTTGAGTTGTTGTGTCCATCGTAATTTTAATTCCTCAGGAGTTTTTGCAAAACTTATGCTATCGTAATTGGTATTAAACTGCTCGTCTTTATTTAAATCTAAAGGTTTTGATAGAACTTCTTTATAAATAGCCTTAGCCTCGTTCATACGCTTTGTAAGTCTGTTATAAGTTAAATCAAAAAAACTTAAGTCAGAACTTAACATTAAATCGTCTAGAGCTAAGCGGTATTTTTTAAACTCATTAATATCAGATTCTAAAAAATATCTTTTAGAAGGATCTAAACTCTCTATGTAAGAGTCAAACATAGATTTAGAAAACTCATCATTTAAATCGGCAGGCTTATAATGTGCTTGTTTTAAAACAAATGTCAGTAATTCTAAAAGAACTTTATCTTTATCAGAATCATCTTTTCTAAAAGAATTAAAGCTCCATAACCCCCCACATAAAACCAGCGTGGCAAGTATAACTTTATAATTTTTTTTCATAAATAATATTAGACGTTTCATTCTAAATTTTTAACTAAAATACATAATATATAAGCAAAAACAGATGCTAAATATATATTTTTTTGGTAGTATTACAACTCAATAACATTATTAAATATTGGTTAAATCAAAAATTTAATTCAACCTAAAAAATTTAATGATTATTTTAGCGAATGTAATCAAAAAAAATACCAAATGAGCCAAAAACCTTTAATATTAGTGACAAATGACGATAGTATATCTGCACCTGGTATACGTTTTTTAATAGATGTAATGAAAGAGATTGGCGAAGTGGTTGTTGTTGCACCAGATAGTCCACAATCTGCCATGGGTCATGCTATCACTATAAACAGTACTTTAAGTTTAGAAAAAATAAAAAATACAGAGGTTACAGAATATACTTGTTCTGGTACACCCGTTGATTGTGTTAAAATTGCATTAGCTGAAATTTTAGATCGAAAACCAGATTTATGTGTATCTGGGATTAACCACGGCGCAAACTCATCTATCAACGTTATATATTCTGGTACCATGAGTGCTGCTGTTGAGGCGGGGATAGAGGGAATTCCAGCAATTGGTTTTTCTCTATTGGATTTTTCTTGGAATGCTGATTTTACGCATACAAAACCTTATATCAAAAAAATTGCTCAAGAGGTTTTAACCAATGGGCTACCTACAGGAGTTGTGCTTAATGTTAATTTACCTAAAGACAAAATTAACGGTATAAAAGTTTGTAGACAAGCAAAAGCCTCATGGCAAGAAAGTTTTGATAAACGTGTGAGTCCGCACGGCAAAGAGTATTATTGGTTAACAGGAATGTTTGTAAATCAAGATGCAGGCGAGGATACAGATATCTTTGCTTTAGATCAAAATTATGCATCTATAGTTCCTGTACAATTTGACTTAACAGCCTATCACGCCATTCAGACCTTAAACAACTGGTCTTTACAAGATATTGAATAATTTATGAAATATTACATTATTGCTGGAGAAGCCTCGGGTGATTTACACGGAGCTAATCTAATGAAAAATATTTACAAACTAGATCCTCAAGCTGAAATACGTTTTTGGGGAGGCAATTTAATGCAAAACGTAGGGGGTACACTTGTAAAACATTACAAAGACCTTGCATTTATGGGATTTGCTGAAGTGGTAATGAACTTAAAAACCATTTTAAACAACATAAACGTTTGTAAAAAAGATATTGAAGCTTTTAAACCAGATGCTTTAATATTTATAGATTACCCTGGGTTTAATATGCGTATTGCAAAATGGGCAAAGCAAATAGGAATCCCTACACATTATTATATATCGCCACAAATTTGGGCTTGGAAAGAAGGAAGAATAAAATCTATTAAAAGAGATATAGATCATATGTATGTGATTTTACCTTTTGAAAAGGATTTTTACGAAACCAAACATAATTTTCCTGTACATTTTGTAGGACATCCATTAATTGATGCTATTGATGATAAAAATGAGGTAGATCCTTTAGAGTTTAGAAAAGTTCATAATTTAGATGATAGACCTATAATTGCTTTATTACCTGGAAGCAGAAAACAAGAAATTGAGAAAATGCTTTCGGTAATGCTATCAGTAATAAAAGATTTTCCAGACTATCAATTTGTAATTGCGGGAGCACCAAGTCAAGAACATGCGTTTTATCAAAAGTTTATTACCTCAGAAC
>CAVBJB010000331.1:0-2641 GCA_963595625.1 Lachnospiraceae bacterium
CTACAATTTCAAAAGAAACTATTCAAGATAAGGCGGCTGGAAACGTTGATTTTCCTGAGATCTTTACAACTACTCCTTCAGTTTACGTAGCAGATCAATCTTCAGGTTTTGGAGATTCTAAAATGTTTTTACGTGGATTTAGCAGCCAAAATACAGCATATTTATTAAACGGACAGCCTATTAATGGGATGGAAGATGGTAACTTATATTGGTCTAACTGGTCTGCGATGACAGAAGTAGCTAATGCTGTACAGGTGCAACGTGGTTTAGGTTCGTCTAAATTAGCAATTTCTTCTGTAGGAGGTACTGTAAATATGGTTACAAGAGCTACTGAGAAAAAACAAGGTGGTTATGTAAAATATAATGTAGGTAATGATAGCTATATGTCAGCTACAATTGCTTATAATACAGGGATGAAAGGTAAATGGGGTGTTTCCCTTTTATTTAATCACTGGCAAGCACATAGAAGTTTTGCAAAAGGTACAGAGGGTGCTGGACAAGCGTACTTTGTTTCTGTTGGTTACAAACCGAGTGATCGTCACCAATTCAATTTTATGATTTTTGGTGCTCCGCAAGAACACGGTCAGAACTACTCTACAAAGAGTGATTCTCAGTGGAAAGCAGGTAAAGACGCAGGTAAAAAATATAACTCTACTTACGGATATTATCAAGGAGAAGGTAAAAATTTAAGAACTAACTACTACCACAAACCAGTAGCTAACTTAAACTGGGATTGGACAATTAATGAAAATGCGTCTTTATCAACTGTATTATATGCTTCTACAGGTACAGGTGGAGGTACATCAGGAGTTGGTCGTGCAACATCTTCATCTAACTTAAATGCTTTTGGAGAAGTAAATTTTGACAAATTATATGCAGATAATGCAGCTATAGCAGATGGTATTGGTGGATCTGGTAATTCATCTGCTATAAGAACATCTGTTAATAATCACTTTTGGTATGGAGGTGTAACAAACTTCAACTATGATACTAAAACAGGATGGCAATTTAATATCGGAGCAGATATTCGTATGTATCATGGAGATCACTTCCAACAAATGAACGATTTAATGGGGTTAAATTCATGGAATCAAAGAAGAACTTCTGATGGTCAGACGATTAATGTAACTGAAACTTTTAGTACAAATCCATGGCAAGCTTTATTTAAATACGCAGATAGAGATCAAAGAACAAATAGAGATTATAGCGAAGACTTAAACTATCAAGGAGTTTTTGGACAAGTTGAATACTCAACAGGTAAATTATCTGTTTTTGCACAAGGAGCTATTTCAAACCAATTTTATCAAAAATTTGATACTTGGAATTATGGTGGTGTAGAAACTGCATCTGAAAAAGTTAATAAAACTGGATGGAATATTAAAGGAGGTGCTGCATACGAAATTAATGACAATAACACAGTTTTTGTTAATGCAGGTCAATACTCTCGTCAACCATTCTTAGATAATGTATTCGAATACAATAAAGTTGATTTACGTCAACCATCTGTAGATAACGAAGAAATCACAGGTTTTGAAGCAGGTTACAAATATGAAACTCGTACTTTAAGAGTTAATGTAAATGCTTACCACACGACTTGGGGGAATAGATTCTTAGGAGTTTCTGGTTCAGTAATTCAAAGAAACGAAGATGGAACTAACTCTTCTAGACCAATCTATACTTCTTATACAGATGTAACACAAATTCATAAAGGTGTTGAGATTGATGTTGATGCAAAAATCTCTAAAGCTTTCGGAATGTACGGTTTCTTATCTGTAGGTGATTGGAAATACGATGGAGAAACTCCATACGAGTCTATGTATACTGATGATAACACAATGTTTGAAGAAGGAAAAGTAGATTTAACAGGTTCATTTATCGGTGAGGCAGCTCAAGTAACTTTTGGTGTAGGTACTAAAATTAACTTTACTAAAAATCTATACTGGGATTTAGATTTTATGTATAATGGAGCAATCTACGGACAGGTTAATCCAGAAGATGTTGTTGCAGCTGCAGAGAAAGGAGAAGTTTATCAAGCAGCAAGAATTAGTCCATTCGTAAGAGCTAATACAGGTTTATCTTACCAATTCAAAATCGGATCTCAAAAGATTAAATTTAGAGGTAACGTAAGAAACTTATTTAATGATCAATACGTGTCTAAAATTGACCGTAATGGAACAGGTTATGCAGTTGGAAGAACTTGGACAGCTGGTGTAACATACAATTTCTAATAAAATATACAGAAATACTAGAGTTAAAGCGAACCTTCGGGTTCGCTTTTTTTTGTAACAACTATCTCAAAAATCTGAATCTGAATAGTATAAATTATTAAGATTAGTTCTAAATAAAGTATAATTACGAATAAATTAGGAATAATTTATGATTCATTTATGAATAAATATACTTAATATTTATCAATTTAGGTATGTTAACAAAATTGATTATTCATGAAAAATAGAAATTATATTATTCGATTTTTAATAAAAACTCCAGAATGTTATTTATAATGTAATGAAGACGTCAATAATAAGAATCTTTATTTTTTAAATAATTATACAGAACTTCTTGCCTAAAAAAAGAGTAAAACCCACGAATACTTTTGAAATTTGCACCAGTAAACTAAAAAACTATTTCTAGAGATGAG
>CAVBJB010000332.1:0-2635 GCA_963595625.1 Lachnospiraceae bacterium
AAAAAATATATGCAAAGCCTGTGATGAATTTTATGCAAATATTACACCTCAATGGCATATTGAAGATTTTGTACCTAGCCAAGTAGTTATGAGATATACCATAAGACCCTCATCAAATAGCATAAACATTGGATATTTATTTCAAATCGAAGATGAAAGTGATAAAAACAATTTATTAATTAAGTTAGAAGAAGCCTACACAGGACAACAATTAACTATCGGAAATCATATAACAAATGAAGGAGCTAATATTGTTAATAAGATAATAAAGGTAGTACCAGGCAGAACTTATTATTTAGACATTATTGCTAATTACACAACCAAAGCATTTAATACAAGTTTTAGTATAGATAAAATAAGTGTAAAAGAAACTATTAAAGAGGGTACTATTGTACTATCTAATTCAACTAATATTACATACGTCGATTAATTATACGCCTATTTAAAACGCCAAGAAATACGTAAAGTATTCTTGGCGTTTCTGTTATAAGTTGTAAAATTCTTTTACTTTATTTAATACTAAATCAGAGCTTTCCCTGTGAGGATTATGGCCTACATCTTTTAAAATATAGGCTTCAGCAACTCCTTTGGCAGCATGTACCGTATCATACACTTGGTTTAATGTACCAAACTCGTCTAAGTCCCCTTGAATAAAAAGTAGTTTACAAGTAATAGACTCCATAAAGTGCTGAACATTCCAATTTTTAAAGTCATCTCTGGTCCAAGTATCTGTCCATGCTTTAAAAATTGTATCTACTTTTTCACCATGATATTTTTTTAATTTATCACTTAAGTTGGTCGTTTCATAAGCATGTAAAGTATTTTTAATTCCATTTAAAGTTATATCTTCTACATAAATATGTCCCGCTTCACAAATAACACCATTAAAATACCTTGGGTATTTACCAGCTGCAATTAAGGCTATGCTACCGCCATCGCTATGCCCAAACAACCAAACATTTGTTAAATTAAAATAATCAACTAAGACTTTTAATTTATCTGCTTCTAGTTCCAAATAATTTATTGGACGATCAGAACTAGCCATAGGAGCAGACTTTCCGTATCCTAAACGATCATAAACTAAAATATTAACTTGTAATTCATCCAATATTTTCTCGGGGAAATCCCTCCATAGTGTTGTACAACCTAAGGAATCATGAAGAAATATAAAGGTGGGCTTGTTCTCGTCTATAATAAATCGGCTTATAAATAGATCCTCCCCATTGATAGAATAAATCGTGTCTATTTTTTTCATTATAAAAATTTTGCATCCCAAAAATACAGAAACAAAAAAAACCGACTATAAAAAATCGGTTTTTTTATTATAAAAATTTTGGGTTTAGAGTATCACTCTCTATAACACCATCTCTTAATCTGATTATTCTGTGTGCATGATCTGCAATATCCTCCTCGTGGGTTACTAAAATAACGGTATTACCTTTAGCATGAATTTCATTAAAAAGCCCCATAATTTCGATGGATGTCTTAGTATCTAAATTACCTGTAGGTTCATCAGCTAAAATAATCGAAGGGAAGTTTACCAAAGCCCTAGCCACAGCCACACGTTGTCTTTGCCCTCCAGATAATTGGTTAGGCTCATGATCCATTCGTGACTCCAAACCTACTTGAGTTAAAACTTCTGTAGCACGTGCCACACGTTCTGCTTTGCCTTTACCGGCATAAATCATGGGTAAAGCCACATTATCTAACGCAGTAGTTCTAGGTAATAAATTAAACGTTTGGAAAACAAAACCAATTTCTTTATTTCTAATTTCAGCCAATTCGTCATCCTTCATGGTCGATACGTCTTTACCATTTAAAACATAACTACCAGAGGTTGGCGTATCTAAACATCCCAATAAATTCATTAATGTAGACTTACCAGACCCAGACGGCCCCATAAGTGCAACATATTCTCCTTTATTAATTTGTAAATCTACACCTTTAAGAACATGAACAGTTTCTGCTCCAAGAGCAAAATCGCGTTTAATATTCTTTATATCTATAATAGTCTGAGCCATAACATTAGGTTTATACTCATTAGTAGCTCAAAAAACAGAAATGTTACACCAATTTATAAATACTTTGAATATCCTTCATACGTTCCTCAATATCAATTTTTAAATCGATAATATTTCCAGACTTAATATCAAATATCCAACCGTGAACTTTTAATCCACGCTCTGCATAGGCCTGTTGCACCTCAGCTGTTTTCATTACATTTATACATTGTTCGTAGACGTTAATTTCTACTAATTTTTCATAACGTAACTTTTCATCCTCAATTCCATGAAGTTCATCTTTATGTAATCTATAAACATCTCTAATATTACGTAACCAAGGATTTAATATACCAAGATCTAAAGATTGCATTGCTGCTTTAATACCGCCACACTCGTAATGGCCACATACTACAATATGTTTCACCTTTAAATGTTTAACAGCATAATTTATTACGGATTGAGAATTTAAATCTGTATTAGGGATCATGTTAGCAATATTTCTATGCACAAAAACCTCACCTGGTTTAGCCCCCATTAATTCTTCAGCCGTTACTCGAGAGTCAGAGCATCCTATATATAAAACCTCAGGCGATTGCCCTGCAGCTAAATCACCAAAATAAGATTTATTATTC
>CAVBJB010000333.1:0-2610 GCA_963595625.1 Lachnospiraceae bacterium
AAAGAAAAGGCCTCCTATATTTATACTTACTGTTTTATTCATGATTTTAAGTTATTGTGGGTTGGTTATAATTGTTACTGCTCCGGAAAGTTCTTGCCAAGTTTTATGTAATTCATCTAAAAATACATGTCCTTCTTGGGTAAGTCCGTAATATTTTCGTGGGGGGCCAGAGGTTGATTCTTCCCATCTGTAGGTTAAAACACCATCGTTTTTTAATCGGGTTAGTAAAGGATATACGGTTCCTTCCACAACTAAAAGTTTTGCGTTTTTAAGTGTATCCAAAATTTCAGATGTATAGGCTTCTTTTTCTTTTAAAACACTTAATATACAATACTCTAGTACGCCTTTGCGCATTTGCGCTTTTGTGTTCTCTATATTCATAAAGACTGATTTTTTAATAAATAACTGTTCATTTTTTGATTGGAAGATTGATGATTTAGATAATACTATCCTATGGATTGTAATTTCTTATACAAATATATATCTATTGGATGGTATTATGCAATACAAAGTACTTAAATTTAACATTTTTTTAACAAAAAATAGTATGCGTGCATATTATTTTTTTGTTGTATATTGGTGAAAGCAAATAAAATAAACATATAGTATGAAGTACACACCATCAAATATTAACAAATTCTTGTTTTTTAAACTTCCATCGGCGTGGTGGAGTGGAGTAAGACTAAAATCTTTATCTACCAGTCAGTCCGAAGTTACTGTAACACACAAATGGTTTAACCAAAACCCTTTTAACTCCATGTATTTTGCAGTACAAGCAATGGCTGCAGAATTATCTACAGGTGTTATGGTAATGAATCAAATAGAAAAATCAGGAAAAAAGATTTCAATGTTAGTTGCCGAAAATAATTCGACATACACCAAAAAAGCTACGGGTAAAATACGTTTTATATGTGAAGATGGGTTTATAGTAGAAGAAGGTATTGGTAAGGCAGTTTATTCTGGAGAAGGCGAAACGTTTTGGATAAAATCAAAAGGTTTTGATGAAAAAGGAGATCAAGTCTCAGAATTTAATTTTAAATGGACAGTTAAAGTAAAAAAATAAATTTAGCTTAATGAAGGTATTAATAACAGGAGCAACAGGTTTAGTAGGAAAAAAATTAGTGAATCTTTTAGTTTCTAAAGGTATTTACGTAAATTATTTAACACAATCTAATTCATTATCAATTCCGGAAACTGAGTTTATAAAAGGATTTTTTTGGAATGTTAAAGAAGGCAAAATAGATAAAAAAGCCCTAGATCATGTAGATGCTGTTATACACCTTGCTGGAGCAACTGTTTCTAAACGCTGGACACCTCGCTACCAAAAAGAAATTATGGAGAGTAGGGTAGATAGTGCAAAACTAATTTTAAAAGTTTTACGAAAAAATACAGAACATCAAGTAAAACATTTTATATCGGCTTCCGGCATTAGCATTTATCCCAACAGTATCAAACACCAATTTAATGAGTTCTCAACTACTGTAGGTGAAAATTATTTGGCAGATGTAGTTGTAGAATGGGAAAAAGCTGCAGACGAATTTAAACTGCTTAATATAAAAGTAGCAAAAGTAAGAACCGGTTTGGTTTTAGATGCTACAGCTGGAGCTTTTCCGTTAATGAAAAAATCAGTGGAATATAACGTGGGTACAGGATTTGGTAACGGGAAACAAATATTTTCTTGGATCCATGTGGATGATTTAGTTGGGATATATTACTACATATTATCTCATAAATTGGAAGGTATTTACAATGCTGTGGCTTCTAACCCTAAAAGTTGTAACGAGTTTATACAAATATTAGCACAGGTTTTAAATAAGCCTAAATTTTTACCAAATGTGCCATCCATATTTTTAAATATAGCTTTAGGGCAAATGAGTAGTTTACTTTTGGAAGGTCAATATGTACTAAACGATAAAATAATTGCGTCCGGATATTCATTCAAATTCAATGACTTAGAGCAAGCTTTTAGAGATATTATATAAAAAAACGAGCGATATATTCGCTCGTTTCTTATTATTAACCTTTATAAAAGTCGAAATTATTTTTTAGCAACTACAGTTAATTGTAATTTAATATCATCACTAATTACGTTGTCAGCAGCTAAATCTGTAAATTTAGTTTTAGATCCGTAGTTGATGTTGAAATCAGTTCTGTTAATTGTGAATTCAGTAGATTCTATTTTAACTTCAGCGTCAGATACAGTAACTGTTGCAGGGAAAGATACAGATTTAGTAATATCTTTTAAAGTTAAGTTACCTGTAACTGTAGTTTTACCATCAACTGTTTCAACAGTAGCGATAACAAATTTTCCTTCTGGGAACTGAGCTACGTTAAAGAAATGATCAGCAGTTTCACCTTCAGCACCTTTTAAGTGACCTTCTAATTTAGCTTTATAATCTCCTTCTAAATCAGTAACAGTAATAGTGTTTAAATCTAATACAAAAGATCCACCTTGTACAGCACCATCTTTAACTGCAACCTCTCCAGATTTTAAATTTAAAGTTCCTTTGTGCTCACCACCAACTTTAGATCCAACCCAATTAATTACTGACGCTGTTACATCAGCAGTTAATACTGTTGCATCCTCAGCAGTAGCAACTACTTCTACTT
>CAVBJB010000334.1:0-2608 GCA_963595625.1 Lachnospiraceae bacterium
CTACTATTACTAAGGCACTATCAATTTCTTTTTGGAAGTATAGTTTACCTTGTTTAAAACCGTCTACATTACCTTTAATCACTAAATTATAGTCTGTATTTTCTTCGGTTTTATTAGTACAAGAAAGGATTGAAGTTAAAGCAACTAATGCAATAAAATATTTTTTCATGTTTTAAATAAATTTGGTTGCAAAGTAAGTAAATATTTTAATAAAAAAACGCTTTCTAAAAATCAGAAAGCGCTTTTTTTGTTAGCCTTTTAACCATGCGTTACGCAGGTTAGATTTTGTATTATCAATAACTTTGTATCCTTTTACAGTTTCTTTAGTTAATAGGACTTTTCCTTTTAGTTTAATAGATTTTTTGTTTCGTGTAATATCAATAACTACATCATCACCTTCTTTCCATTCAGCAGCTTTTGTTAGTAAATCGTAAATGTTTTCAGTGGTTAATTCCTCGTCATTAACTTTATCTAAAACATCTCCTTTTTGTAATTTAAGTTGAGTGAAAAACTTAGATAACTCTTGGTTTTTTGGTACGATGAATTTGTTAAGTTCTTGATCGTACTCTATAAGTGGAATTTGCATAGCGTAGGAAATAAATGGGTGTCCCGCTATTTCTTTATCCCCAATGCCTACACCCATTTTGCTAAAATATTTTTCGTAATCTATTGGAATATCTCCTTGGATATGATTATCAATAAATGTTTTTATAGACGGATTTGTTAAGGCTACGATTTCGTTAAATAATTGATCGTCTTTAAAAGGTTTATCGCTACCGTACTTGTTAGATAGTTTTTTCATTAAATCTAAAATCCCTGTCTTTCCGTTGCTCGCTTCTCTTAACTCTATATCCAAACACATAGCAATTAAAGCTCCCTTTTGATAAACGTTTATGTAACTATCCTTGTAACTACCTTGTAAAACATTTTTAGATAGTTTTGTAAAAGGCATGGTATCGTCAAATTGGTAGGCCTGACGGATTTTATCGTCCATACGGGTATAAAACTCTTCTTCCTCAATTAAACCTTGATTTACTTGGAATAAGTTTGCAAAATACTCTGTAACGCCTTCATACATCCATAAATGTTGTGACATTTTAGGCTGGTTGTAATCGAAGTTGTGAATTTCTTCAGAATGAATGCTTAAAGGAGTTACTATATGGAAAAATTCGTGTGATACTACATCTTTTAATTGTTCTTCAAGCATTTCTTTATCCATAATTTCTGGCATAACAACTGTTGTAGATGTCATATGCTCTAAAGCTCCAAACCCTTGTGCGTCGTTTTGCATGGTTGATAGATAAAGAAGTATAGCATATTTCTCGGTCGAGTTAAAATCTCCAAGAAATTGTTTTTGTGCCTTCATCATTTTTTCCATCGCTGGTTTTAAATCTTGCGCAGCATGTACTTTGTTAGGTGAATAGACGCTTAATAAAATATTCATGTTGCCTACATTAAAACTTGTAGTATCTGGCGCATTATACATGATGGGATGATCAACCACTTCATGGTAACGATTCACTTTAAATAAGTCTGTTTTGTTAGATGCATCAAGGTCTGTTAAAGCGGTAGCGCCAAAAAATTGTTCTGGTTTTTGAATGGTTATTTGGTACGGATATTCTTTATATCCTTCAAAATACCCCACAAATCCATGCATGTTTAACATAAAGTTATTTGCAGAAATGTTTGTTCCTGCTGGCGAGAATACAGGATCTTTAGAATCTTCCTCTTCTTTAGATTCCGAATCGTAAGTATCGTTTACCCAATAAGTTATTTTATCTAATTTATTGGCGTTGGCAATGGTCCAACTGTTTTCATCAAACTTAGCAACTTTAAGTTTATTTCCTTTAGCATCATACGCTGTAAAATTCTCAATAAAACGACCGTAATCATCTTCAGAATATGTTCCAGGTATGATTTTAGGGATGTAATAGGTTACTGTTTCAGATTTAAATTTTGGAGCAATAACTGTAACTTGTACTTTATCGTCTTTAATAGTGTTTAAATCAATTGAAACTTTAGTTTCTGTAACAGTGCTGTTACTTATTTTAGAAGAATTACAGCTTATAATGAAAGCTGCTAAACTTATTCCTAATATAATTTTTTTCATAAAATATTTAAAATAAAAAACTCCCAAATGGTTAATTCCATTAGGAGTTTAAAATTAATCAAATTTATTTTTAAAATAGTATTTACTATCTAAATCGTCGTCTTCTAATTCGTTATATTTAATGGGCTTTGGTTTTACTTTATTAGAAGCTGTTTTCTTTTTCCAAGCTTCAAATTCTTCAGAATTTAATCTCATTTTCATTAATGAGGTAACTTCTGCTTCTTGTAAGCCATAATCGCGCTTTAAAACATCAAATGGTTTTTTTTCTGTAGTTGCAACTTTTACAATGGTCGTTAAAGTCTTTGCATCAAAATCTGAAATTTTAGCTTTTTTCATTAGTTCAAATGAATCAAAAGGTAGTATTTATTTTATTAGTTAATTGTTTTTCTATATCAATATTAATAAAAAAAATAATATTTTTTTTAATCAAAGCTATTTTTTTAGTATATTCTTAAAATAAGAAAAAAAAATAAAAAGTTTTTAAGTAAACGTGTGTTT
>CAVBJB010000335.1:0-2607 GCA_963595625.1 Lachnospiraceae bacterium
CTTCTGCATTGGATTTGCAATTGGCTCAAAAAGAGTTGACAGAGGATCAAGTTTTATTACAAGTTGAAAGTACGTACTGGACAATTGTTAATTTAAAAGAGAAAAAGGTTGTTGCCCAAAAATATGCGGATTTATTAAAAAAACTCCATACAAGCTTAAAAAACTCTTTTGATGCAGGTTTAACTTATAAAAATGATTTATTAAAAGTTGAAGTTAAACAAAACGAGGCAGAATTAAACATTTTACGTCTAGAGGATGCTATTACCATGGCCAAACTAAGTTTAGCACAAACTTTAGGTACACCAGCGGATGCGTTAGAGGTAGAAGAAACTTTAATTGAAAATGAATTTACGATTGCTAGCAACGAAGTGTCTGTAAACAACCGTCCGGAGATTCAAATGCTAACAAAAGCCGTAGAAATACAAGAGCTTAAAACTGAAATTTTAAAAGGAGACAGACGACCAACTGTAGTTTTAGGTGCTTATGGTGTAACTGCCGTGGGTAAACAAATAAACTTTAAAACTAGAGAAAATACGATGCCTTTTTTTGCAGGTATGCTGTCTGTAAACATTCCGATTTTAGATTGGGGAAATCGTAAGCAAAAAGTTGCTGAACAAGAATTTAAAGCAGAAGCTCAAAAACTAGCTTTATCAGAAACTCAGGAGTATTTAGAGTTAGAAGTTAAAGACGCTCAGCTACAATTAAATCAATCTGTCATTGCTATAAGTTTAGCTGAAAAATCTTTAAAACAAGCAGAAGAAAATTTACGCTTAAATGAGGATCGATTATACGCTGGAACTGTTATTGGAGAAGATGTGTTAGAAGCCCAAGTTTTATGGCAAGGTGCATACTCGGATTTAATAGATGCAAAATCGACATATAAAATAAACGAAGCTAAATACAAAAAAGCAATAGGTTCGTATTAATTCCAAGATTACTTTTAAAAGCCTTTAGTAAAACTAAAGGCTTTTTTATTGTGAGAATTAAATTGTAAAGGCGCAGCGCGTGAGGGATAGAGGCGGTATCCTTTAGTTTGATAGCTGAGGCTCTCGAAGCTATCAAACTAAAGATTGAGCCGAAAGCCCGACCAACCCTATGATTGTTGAGATTATTTAAATGAAAAATGAGTAGGGTTGGGCACGCTATTAGGACAAATTTAACAACAATTAAAAAGTAACGTTTAAAACATTTTTATAAATTCGCATTATTATTACTAGATAAATTTTAGGATAATGAATTTGGGACTAACATATGGGGTTAATTATATCATATGTTAATTTAAAAGGGTATATTAAAAAATATACCCTTTTTTATTTGGTTTGTTTTAAGCTTTTTAACTTATATTAGGGGTTAAATATAAATTTTTAACGCTTTTATGAATCGATTCTTTATATATTTTACTTTTTTTATTTTATCTATACAGCGTTTATATCCCCAATTTAATGCTTTAAATAAGGTTAAAGAGTACCCTATTTGGGTTGTTGGTCATACCTTTTCTGAAACGGGCAAGGATAATTTTTTAAGTTTATATGCTGAAAATATAAAGGTAGTGCCTAAAAATGTACAACCTTGGTTGATTAGGATTTTATCTTACAGTAGTGCAAGTTTTAATGATAAAAATAATTTTGCAAAGCTTATTGGATTTTCATCGTTTAAAATGGCGCTACAGTTTGCGGATTCTAAAAATATAAATTTAAGTGGGATTGATAATATAGAGTCTTTTGCGAATTGTATTAGAATAAAATATGTAAAAGATAAGGTTTATTTTATCACTAAAGTTATTGGTACAGATGTTTTAGTTTTTAAGAAAGTTAAAAACGGACGTTTGGAATTTGTGAGTCAGTATAACAGCAATGGAATAGGCGTTAATGAGCTTGAAACCGAAATGAAATTACGCATAAAATATGAAAGTAGTTTACGCGCAAGGCAGGAGGATGGGGTTGTGATAAATGGTTTAAAATGGGCGAGCAGAAATGTTGGTGCACCTAATAAATTTGCTGAAAATACTGAGGATTTTGGGAGTCATTATCAGTTTAATAGAAATATAGGTTGGAATTTATTTAGCCAGCACGGTTGGGATTCTACCTCTACAGATTCGGAGGTTTGGGATAAAGAAAATTCACCTTGTGCAAAAGGCTGGAGAATTCCTACTAAAGATGATTTTTTAAGTTTATTGGATAAAGCAAAAGTTGATTCTGAATTTTATGTTTTAAACGGTATTAGAGGGGTTATGTTTACTGATAAATCGACAAAAAAGAGTGTGTTTTTTCCGTTTGCGGGTTCTCGAGACTGGCAGAAGGGTAATTTTGATTCGTATTCAGGCTATTGGTCAAATCAGATCTCGGATTCAGAAAAAGATGTTTACAGTGACTACTCTAATTCTAACCAATTGTATTACTATTTTTTAATTACTGAGGATGTATCTTATCTAAGTTCTTGGAACGGGAATTACGCTTTTAGTGTTCGTTGTGTTTCTGAATAAAAGTCTGTTTTATTAGGTTTTAAAACGGCTTTTAGTCAGATCTCTTTAGATTATTTGAGATTTGATAGTTATATACATACCATTGACGCGTTATTTACTGCTTATATTTATGCTTTTACAAAATT
>CAVBJB010000336.1:0-2597 GCA_963595625.1 Lachnospiraceae bacterium
CTGTCCATTTGCTACATGCTAATATTTAAGAGTACTTAAATACAAAAAAGGCGCTCAGAATAATTGAAAATAATGACAAAGGAAATAAAGAATAAAGAATTGCATTTTCAGGATGTATATAATGTAGGAAAGTTTGTAATATCCCTTGATTTTGAATTAATGTGGGGAGTTCGCGATAAAAAAACAATTAATACATACGGAGAAAGTATTTTAGGAGTTCACGATGTTATACCTAAACTTTTAAATGCATTTAATAAATACAATATAAAAGCAACATTTTCGACTGTTGGGTTGTTGTTTTTTGAAACTAAAGAAGATTTATTAAATAATACGCCACAACTAAAACCTGCATATCAAGATAAAAATTTATCTCCATACAACGGATATTTTGAACGTTTAGGATCGGATTTTAAATCAGATCCGTATCATTTTGCTCCCTTACTTATTAAAGAAATTCAAAAATATCCTGAACAAGAAATCGGGACTCATACCTTTTCTCATTACTATTGTTTAGAACCAGGCCAAACTATTGAAACGTTTAAAGCTGATCTAGAAAGTGCTATAACTATCGCAAAGCAATATAATATTAATTTGACTTCATTGGTTTTTCCAAGAAATCAATTTAACGATGAATATTTAAAAGTTTGCCAAGATTTAGGTGTGTTTTGTTATAGAGGGAACGAAAATTCTTGGCTTTATTCTGCAAAGAATGGAAACGGAGAAACCCGAATTAGAAGAGCTTTTAGATTACTGGACGCCTACTTAAATATTTCTGGTCACAACTGTTATTCAGATCAATATTTAAAAAGCAACCTGCCTATAAATATTCCCTCAAGTAGATTGTTAAGACCGTTCTCTAAAAAATTAAAAATGTTTGAAGGATTTAGGCTTCGCCGAATAAAATCAGGAATGACATATGCTGCAAAAAATAATTTAACGTATCATTTATGGTGGCATCCTCATAATTTTGGAGTGAATCAAGATGAAAATTTTAAATTTTTAGATAAAATACTAGATCACTATACGTTTTTAAATGAAAAATATAATTTTCAGAGTTATACGATGAGTGCTTTAGCCAATGCAATTAAAAATGGAAAATAAAAAAATTGTCTTGCTTTGCGGAAAAGGAACTTCTAGTAGCATTGTTTTTAATTCTTTAAATAAAAAATTTGGAATTTACACTGCAATTATAGAAAATCCAATAGCAAGAAAAAAACTAATAAAAGGCCGTTTAAAACGCTTAGGATTATTTAAAGTAATAGGGCAACTACTGTTTCAGGTTGGAGTTATTCCGGTATTAGGATTTTTTTCTAAAAAAAGAAGAAATCAAATTCTGGAACAAAATGCTATGAATGCGACTTCTATTCCGGCTGATAAAGCGGTGTATGTAAATTCTGTAAATGATATAGAAACTATTGAATTATTAAAAAAGATAAATCCGGACTTAATCATTGTAAATGGTACCCGAATTATATCTAAAAAGGTGCTCGAGGCCGTATCATGTGATTTTATAAATACGCATGCTGGTATTACACCAAAATATAGAGGTGTACATGGAACGTATTGGGCTTTATATAATAAAGACTCTGAAAATAGTGGTGTGACTGTACATTTTGTAGATGCAGGGATTGATACTGGAAGTGTAATTTACCAAGATACAGTTACCATAACAAATCAAGATAATTTTTCAACATATCCATTATTACAATTGGCTAAAGGATTGGAAATTTTGAATAGAGCAGTGGAGGATTATTTTAATGATTCAGTTAAAACAAGTAAGCCTAATTTAGAAAGTAAATTATGGTATCATCCAACGCTTTTTCAATACCTTTATGGTAGATTTATAAATAATGTAAAATAAAGTTTTAGGAGTATTTATTTGTAAGGAGTATTTACTACCATTAAGATATTTTATTAAAATAGAATACAAGGAGAAATATAATGTTTCTCCTTTTTTTGTATAAAAAAACACTTAATCAAACCATAGGCGCAGCGCGTGAGGGATAGAGGCGGTATCCTTTTTATAGGTAACTGAGGATGCGAAGGTAGCTATAAAAAGATTGAGCCGAAAGCCCGACCACCCTTAGGAGTACTTAATATTTTTTTTTGTTATACTAGGGTGGGCACGCCTAATTATTAATATTTATGATTTATATCTTTTTAGTTGTATTTATACGTTTATACTAAGGTGAATATTAAATTTAAAATGATGAAGTACGTATCTATTTTGAGTTTTTTGGTTATAATATTACAGTGTTGTACAAAAAAACAGGAAAACCAAACTATTGAAAATTTTGTTATTAGTGATACTGTAACTAATGATATTTTTGAAGAAGTTATTGCGGAGGTTGACAACGCTACAGTTAGTGATTATAAAAGTGAAATTAGGCCAAATGAAGATATTATACTTGGAAAAGTTTATACTGACACAGTAGAATATAAAAGTTTTAACGACCAAGGCGATAATAATTTAGTTTTTGTAAAAAAGTTTAGTAAAGAAGTGAGTTTGATTGGTAATTGGGCAGAGGAGATAGATTTTGTTAACGGCGATAAGGTAATAATTACCTGGAAAACAGATAGTATAAGGTATATAGGGG
>CAVBJB010000337.1:0-2596 GCA_963595625.1 Lachnospiraceae bacterium
TTTATGATCATCTCTTTTAAAAAAAACCTGAGCTAATACATACTCTATAGATTGTAATCCTGGTTGCTCTGGTAGTAATCTTGCAAATAAACGTTTTCTAACTTCATCTAAAAAATAAGAATCTCTTAGAATGTCTGCGTCTGAAAGAAAGTAAAAGAATCTACGATCCTCAAATTGAGTCATTAAATATTGACCGATGTAAAGACATTCGGTCGGATTAGTTTTTAAATACTCAATATATTCTCTAATTTTATCAGAGATGTCAGTATCTGCATCTTTAGGTCTTATAATTTTTATAAGATCAATTAAGTAACCTAACTCATCATCAGAAATATATATACCATTTTGGAAATATTCTGTAAATAATTCCGGGAATGTTAATATAGTTTTATTTTTGAAGATGTTTTTCATACGCATTAAATTCAAAATAATTAAAGGGAAACGTAATAGGTAGACCTTACAGACAAAAGTATAATATTATGGCAGAAAATAACGAAATAGAGCGTAAATATCTTGTTAAAGATACGGAATTTATAACAAAAACCTTTAAACAGTATAAAATTAAACAAGGATATTTATCTATAGATCCGGAGCGTGTAGTTAGAGTCAGAATTAAAGGGGATAAAGGTTTTGTAACCATTAAAGGAAAAACTAATGATGCTGGTACTACACGGTTTGAATGGGAAAAGGAAATAGCTATTGAAGAGGCAAATAATTTATTACAATTAGCGCTACCTGGAGTTATTGATAAAACCCGATATTTAGTAGATTTTGAAGGTCAGATTTTTGAGGTAGATGAGTTTTATGGTGAAAATCAAGGATTAATTATTGCAGAATTAGAGTTGGAAAATGAAGACCAATTGGTTAAGTTACCGGATTGGATTTTGGAAGAAGTAACCTCTGATCCCAGATATTATAATTCCTATTTAATAGACAACCCTTATATAAAATGGAAAAAGCATGATTAAAAATAAAATCATGCTTTTGTTATTAAGAGGCATTTAATTTTTCTATTTTAACTTTAAGGCTACCGGAATTTTTAAGATGCGATATTTCGTTAAATGCTTTTTTGGTTAAATCAATTTCTCGCCCTTTAACATAAGGACCTCTGTCTATTACAGTGACGATTACCGATTTTTTATTTTTAGGATTAGTAACTTTTAATTTGGTTCCAAAAGGAAAATTTCTGTGAGCAGCTGTGTAATCATTATTATTAAATTTTTTTCCACTCGCTGTACGCCTACCATTAAATTTATCATGGTAATAAGAGGCATGAGCATTTTCTTTTACAAGACTGAATTTTTTATTTTTATATTCATCCATTTCATCAGGAATAATATCCTTTTTAATAGAAATAGTGTCTTTGAGTACTTTCTTAATTGTATCAACCCCTTTACCAACTTGATCGGTTAGGTTTAAGTGGTTAGTTGTAAAACTGCTTAATGTTAAGAGCAAAACAATAGTAGATACGATACTATACAGATATTTTTTCATATTGTATTTTTTAACATTCGGGTTGATATTAGCAAAGACTATGCCATAAAAAAAGGTATCTATTTGATAATAGATACCTTAAATATATAAAAAAAATTAATTTCTTATGATAACCAGTTTGTGTATGGAATTCTAGATAAGATTAAAATTAATCCAATACCATAGAATAAAGCAATTTTACCGAATTTTTTATCTTCAGCCGCTTTTTTATGTTTAGACCATCCCATAGTTATTAATACAATTGCAATAATATTGATTAACGGGTGCTCCATTGATGTTAAACGCATAGCGCTATCTTTCATATTACCTAATTGACCAAATCCAAGTGGAGATACAAAGTATAGAATTAACCCTGCTAATAATTGGATATGAGTTAAAATAAAGGCTACTAAAGATAAAGTTCTATCTTTTTTAGTAAATTCTTTTTTACCCATTGCCCCTACTACGGCATTAATAACTGCAATAGCTAAAGCTATTAAAACTAAATAAGCAATACCAGAGTGTGCTTCTTTTACAATGTTATACATAATATGTTGTTGTTAATGATTATTGACAAAGATAAAAATTAGAATGTAATTATCTGTAGGCTTAAAAAGTTTATCATAAATTTAATTAAAAATGATAAAAAGCGTGCGCTATATGTTCAATATTTTCTTTGTAAACAGAAATTATATCGAATTGAATTTCGACATCCAAATCCTTACTATCAACGTAGTGGTTTATAGCCTCTATTAGTAATTTAATCTTAGCCTTACTCACAAATGTTTCTGGCGATCCATAATCTATTCTGGATCTGGTTTTAACCTCAATACAATGTAGCGTATTGTCTTTCATGGCTATAATATCTATTTCAGCGCGCTTGTACCTGTAATTTTTTTCTAAAACTTCGTATTTATTTCTTTGTAAATATTCAACAGCGGCTTCTTCTCCTTTTTTACCTAAATCATTATGTTGCGCCATATTTAGATTTTTAGTCTAAATAAGTTAACGTAACATTTTGTTCTGTAATATCTAATTGTATTTTTTTTCCAAAATATAGCGCTCTATTGTCTTTTACATGCCCCGCAGGAAAATCAAAGCATAATGGCGTGTTGTTTTGTGC
>CAVBJB010000338.1:0-2593 GCA_963595625.1 Lachnospiraceae bacterium
GAACTATTTATCGGGTACTTTTTTACATGCCTGGTATGGTTTTGTTGGGATTTGTTGTTTTTATGTACTTACATTAAAACTAATTCCTAAAAATAGTTACTGGAAAAATACAAAGCTTTTTCCTTTACTTTTTTATTTACCAAACCTTCATTTCTGGTCGGTTGCCGTAGGTAAAGATTCGACGAGTTTTTTATTTATAGGTCTGTTTTTGTATAGTTTTTTAAATATTAAAAAAAGAATATTTTTTGCTATACTGAGTATTGTACTTTTATATTTAATTAGGCCACACGTAGCATTATTTGCCATTGCTGCCTTAGGCGTTTCCTTTATTATAAGTAAACATGCAACAAAATCTCAACGTTTTATTCTATCAATTTTAATTTTAGGATCTTCAATTGTTATACTTCCAAAAGTAATGGAGTATTCTAAAATTGAAACTTTGTCTACAGAAGGTATTGAGGATTTCTCTAAAACTAGATCGGAAAATTTGAGTCGATCACATACAGAGTCTAGGGTAGATATTAGTTCATATCCCTATCCCTTAAAAGTATTTACCTTTTTATATAGACCCTTATTTTTTGATGCTCACAATGCCAATGCAGTTTTAGCCTCGCTAGAAAATTTAATACTTTTGCTTTTAAGTATTAGAGCTTTTAAGAAAAATCCAATTAAAGCATTTAAAGCCGCACCATTATTGGTCCAAACATTATTGATTTTTTTAATTGTCGGAAGTCTTGCTTTTTCTCTAATGCTTAGTAATCTCGGGATTATGTTACGCATGAGAAATATGTTTCTACCTGCTTTAATAATTTCAATACTTTGGTATTCTTATTACAATTCAAACCCCAATACAAAATTTAAATGAAACCCAAATTAGTACGAATAACAACTGTACCGATTTCCCTAGATAAACTCATAACCAATCAAATGAAGTTTATGAGTGACTATTATGAAGTTATAGCTGTTTCTTCTGATAAAAAAAATCTCGAAAAGGTAGCTAAATCACAAAAAGTTGCTTTTAAAGCTATTGAAATGTCTAGACAAATAACTCCAATTAAAGATGTTATTTCGTTGATTAAAATGATTATTTTTCTTCTAAAAGAAAAGCCTCTGATTGTTCATACCCATACCCCTAAAGCAGGTATTATAGGGATGCTTGCGGCTAAAATTGCCGGAGTTCCTATCAGGCTCCACACCGTTGCGGGATTACCTTTAATGGAAGCTGTAGGTTTAAAACGAAAAGTTTTAAATGCAGTTGAAAAACTCACATATGCCGCCGCTACAAGAGTATACCCTAACTCTAAAGGTCTTGAAAGTTTCATAATTCAAAACAAATTTACAAACTCAAATAAAATTAAGGTTTTAGGTCAAGGTAGTTCGAATGGTATCGATACACATTTTTTTAATAAAAATAAGGGGGCAATTGAGTTAATTAACAAATATAAACTCGAACTAGGGATTCAACCAGATGATTTTGTCTTTATCTTTGTAGGAAGACTCGTGTCCGATAAAGGGATTAATGAAATGGTACAAGCTTTTCAACAAATTTCTATTCAATACAACCATGCTAAACTTTTATTAGTAGGTCCTCTAGAAACAGATTTAGATCCTTTAAAACCAGAAACATTACTTGCAATTAATACCAATAAGAGTATTATTTCTGTTGGATACCAACAAGATGTAAGACCATTTTTTGAGATGAGTAACGCGTTGCTTTTCCCGAGTTATAGAGAAGGTTTTCCTAATGTTGTTATGCAAGCCGGAGCCATGAATTTACCTTGTATAGTTTCAGATATTAACGGTTGTAATGAAATTATCATACATCAGGTTAACGGACTGATTATTCCGGTTAAAGATACTCACGCTATTAAAAATGCTATGATTCAATTTTTATCAAATTCTATTAATTACCAATTAATGGCTACAAAATCTAGAGAATTAATTGCAAAACGTTACGAACAAAGGTATATTTGGGAACAAATACTAAAAGAATATAAAGATTTACAAGCTAATGTACAAACAATTGATTAAGAGGTTTTTAGATGTTTTAGTTGCGTTGTCTATTTTAATTTTAGTTAGTCCTATTTTAATTATTTGTATTTTATTATTACTAATTACAAATAAAGGCAAACCTTTTTTCTTACAAACAAGACCGGGTAAAAACGAAAAGCTTTTTAAAATTATTAAATTTAAAACCATGACAGATAAAAAAGATCAGCATGGAAATTTATTACCAGATCAGCTAAGAATGACAAAAATTGGGAATTGGATACGTAAAACGTCTATTGATGAATTACCCCAATTGCTTAACGTTTTATTCGGACAAATGAGCCTAATAGGTCCAAGACCTTTGTTAGTGCAATATTTACCTTTGTACAATGATATCCAAAAAAAGCGTCATTGGGTTAAACCGGGAATTACCGGTTGGGCACAAATTAACGGACGTAACGCAATTTCTTGGGAACAAAAGTTTGAACTAGATGTCTATTATGTCGAAAACATTTCATTTGCATTAGACTGTAAAATTTTGTTTAAAACCTTAAAGAAAGTAATAATTAAAGAAGGGGTAAACAAGCAAGGACAAGCTACGACC